>JAVEPB010000184.1 GCA_030922375.1 bacterium
CCTCCATCCCCTTCAGCCCCGCGCCCGCCTGCTTCATCGCCGGCAGGAGGGATTGTATTTGCTTCGTCTGATCGCGGTAGCTGGAGGAGAGATTGTTGAATTGCGGCACGAGGGAACGGGTCGGTTTCTCGAGCTTCTCGAGCTGCTCACGGACCGGCGCGACTATCTCCTCATCCATGGAAATGCCGATGAATGGATCATTGGCCAATTCGTCGAGCGCCCTTTTTTCCATCTCTCTTTGCTTTTTAATATCCTTGGACCTGATTCCTCTCGCAAAAATTTCTGCATCAGTGGCGCCCTCAAACCTAGAGCCGTCAGGACCCCGCGTCGTGCGAATCCCCTTCACGGGTTTTCTTTTCCCGTACATTCCTTCCGCTATTGTCTCTGCTACTTTTCCGGCTCCGTCTTCGTAGGCTTTTTTTCCTAGGCTCCCTTTTCGGGCTCTTCCTCCTCTAAGGGCTCTCTTCTCAAGGGGATCTAGCAAATCATCAATAAAGTGCTCCAGGCCCTTGTAGGCAATCTTGAAGCCATCAACAATCACGTCGCCAATACTTTTAAAGTACTTCGCGATGATACCTGGCAGCGGCGATGCGTCGCGCTTTTTCGCCGGGGCGCGCGGCGCGCGCGCGGGGCGATTCCCCATGGCCTTCTGGGCTTTTTCCAGCTCCTTGCTCACATCCCTTCCGGGTACGGTTTTTGAGGCTGCTTTTTTCAATTCCTCAATGTCCTTCAATGCTTTTTTTGTCTCGGCTTTCATGACGATTTTGACTTCCTGATCGGCCACCTGAATTTCTCCTGTCAATGGACACGGCAAAAAAATAGCCCCGCAACCGCCGAGCCGGCAGTTGCGAGGCCAATATAAACCGGGGAGCCGAAAACCTTCCTACAGGAACTTCGGGGAAATTCGCAGTAGAGTCGGAAGTGCCGGTTTTTTTCGCGCCGATTCTATTTCGCGTCCGGCGGCGCCACCCAGGTAAGTTTCCCCTTTTCGTTCTTGAAACGAATCCTGGGCTCTCCCGCCCCTGTCAGACTCAAAGCGGCGCGCATTTTTTCTCTCCCATCCGCCATGACTAATCCAGGCATCTTATCGTGCGAAATCCCGAGACCGGCTCTAAATTTTTCTGATGAATCAAAAAACTCTATGAGAGGCGTCCCTTTCTGATCGGATACACCTTCATCAACGCCGATAGCGATACGTTTTTTTCCGGTCGAGTCGAAAATAATCAATGAAGTTTTGCTTTGCCCGTCCTTCTCGTCTTCCAGGACGGCCAGGGACGCTCTCGTTTGTCCTGACGAGTCGATTAGCTCCAAAGCAGGAAACCCCTTCTCCATGCCCGGCACTTCACCGGTGTTGATTGAGACGCGATCCTGGCCGTTTGAATCGACTAAAACGATCCCGGGCGCGCTCCTTTTACCAAAGAGGCCCATGGCAGCGCGTCCTCTCCCCTGCCGGTCAAAAAACGTGACAGCAGGGGAAGTTTCCTTCCGGCGATCGGTTTTGAGCGCTCCCGCCGAGAACCAGGGGCGCCCCTCCGGGCCGGTGATAAGCATCCCCGCTCTTTTTTTGCTCATGGTAAGGCCTAATTTTTTCTTTTTTTCACCCAGCAACGCGAAATACACCTCCCCCTCTTTTCCCTTCGCTCCCCAAAAAGACACCACTTTTCCGTCCGAATCCTTCACGAAAAAACTCTCCGCCACGATGGCTTTCGCCTCGATGGTCTTCGCCTTGAAGACTTCGGGCGTCGCCCCCGTCGCGGCGAGGGAGGCGGCGCAGAGGATCAGCGCGGCGGCGAAGAGCCCGATGCGTTTGTGCAGACGAAGTTTTTTCTCGAGCGATTCGAAACGGGTCTCGATGTCCATGGTTTCCCCCTGAAATGGATGGCGGTGGATGACGCGAATCAGTTTATGTTTTATTTTCGTCCGCGTCCAGGGGGAAGAAGGGGAGGAGGTGATGGAGAGGAAGGTGCGGAGGGGATAGGGTGGTGGTTATGCCGCCCGGGCGGCAGGTGCGGTGTCGGTGCTGCCGAAGAGGCGGGTGAGGCTGTCGGTGAGGCCGCCCTTTCCCCGCACCAGGTCCCTCAGCCCGCCGGTCAGGAAACTCCGCCCCGCAGCGGCGAAAGAATCGATGGCGGTCTCCCGGAACGAGGCGAACAATTCCTTCACGCCGCCTCCCTTGCCCCCCAGGAAATTCTCGAGCGCCGGGCCGCTCTTCGAGGCGAAGCTTGTGAGCATCCCTTCCATCCCCTTCATCCCCGCGCCCGCCTGCTTCATCGCCGGCAGGAGGGATTGTATTTGCTTCGTCTGATCGCGGTATGCAAGGGCGACATTGTTGAATTGTTCCTCCACGGGCCCGGCCTGTTTTTTGAGTTTCTTGAGGGGCTCCGTCAGCTGTTCAATCGAGTCGCCAAAGGAGATTTTTCTGATTTGCGATTTGAGCGAGGCGGTGGTCGGAAACTCATCCCCCATAATATTTTGGTGCGATTTTGGCCAGAATGGGTCGTCCTGATGGCCCTGTATCGTCGTGGCGAGGTCCCATTGACGAAGTTCCAAATCATGGAATGTTTTCTGAGCGGCCTTAATCTCAAATTCCTTGCCGAGAAATTTCGGAGACCTCCTCAGTCTGTCCAGCTTCTGCCGGACCTTCCCCGCGTGACCTTCGTTGTCCTTGAGGAATTTCTGAATTTTCTCCAAATCCGGGTTTAGGTTTCCCCCGAAGTCTCTCAGGCCGTAAGGATCATCCCTTTCTACAAAACTTGTTCTTGGCTTCCCTGGACGTACTCCCGGTTTTGGAATTCTTGGCAATGGTAACCTTCGAAACCATCCAAACCATGAAAGGCTCACTTTTTCAGCGAATTTTTTGAGA
Organism: bacterium; assembly: GCA_030922375.1. Lineage (GTDB taxonomy): Bacteria > UBA8248 > UBA8248 > UBA8248 > UBA8248 > UBA8248. Next base: position 2,864 of record JAVEPB010000184.1, read on the forward strand.
TTTTCTTCCGCCTTCTTGGAGTTGACCGATATTTTGATTGAAACGTCGTGTCTTTTTTCCGGCGCCAATTTCCCGTCCTCCCGATTGAAGCGGGCCTGGCCGCCGGTTTGTCCATACGGCGCTCGCCCGCTTTCGCCGCCCGTTGATGGGCGGCACTTCCGGAAGGGTAAACCGGAGACCGGAAAGAAGACCTACCGGAAATGCGTGGAAATTCGCGCCACGAAGGAAAAAATTGTGATTTGAAAAATATTATTTCGGCTTGGGCAGGGCTTGCCAAATAATCTTCTCTTTGGCGTCCATTAACATAAAATTGGAGTCTCCCTCTTTCGAGGAAAAGAAAGCTGCGCGTGTGTTTTTACTTGGGTCTATAATTGAAATAGCGACTTCCCCTTTCTCTTCCCCAACCCCCATACCCAATCGGGGAGTTCCCCCCTTGTCGCCGACTGTAATTCCCGTCACCTCTTTTTGGGTCCCGACAAATATCCGGGCTTTATCCTCGTTGCCGCTTCTGTCGACGAGGAAGAGACCTAATCCTCCCTCATCCCCGAACCCGAGTGTAAGTTCATGTGTTCCTTTATTATCCAGCACCGTGAAATATGGAACTCCTTCGTGTATCCCCCACCTTGAATGGATTTCCCCCTTGGAATCCTTCACGACGAACTCCTGTGCGATGATGATCTTGGGAGGGGGCAATGCCCACGTCAACAAAACGGCCACCAGCAGGCAGGCCGCGCCCATCCAGAGGCGCTTGTGAAAGAGAAGTTTTTTCTCCTGCCGGCGGAGGTCATCCTTCTGGCGGCGGATGTCATCTTCGAGCGATTCAAGCCGGGTCTCGATGTCCATGGTTTCCCCCCTGAAATTGATGGCGGTGGATGACACGAATCAGTTTATGTTTTATTTTCGTCCGCGTCCAGGGGGAAGAAGGGGGGAGGTGGTGAAGGGAAGGTACGGAGGGAAAAGTTTGAAGGGAGAGGCGTGGTGGGTTATGGCGCCAGGAGGCTTTCGGTGAGGCCGCCCTTTCCCCGCATGAGGCCGCCGAGGAAATTCTCGAGCGCCGGCCCGCTCATCGAGGTGAAGCTTGTGCGCATCCCCTTCATCCCCGCGCCCGCCTGCTTCATCGCCGGCAGGAGGGATCGCACCTGATCAATCTGATCGCGGTATGCAAGGGCGACATTGTTG
>JAVEPB010000185.1 GCA_030922375.1 bacterium
AATGACCCGCTCGGGAGGAAGGGGTGTCCGGTTATCTTCCCACGGGCGATCTTCGTTTTCTTCGGCCGGCATGGGGTGGTCCTTATTGCGGGAAAGTGGAGCGCCTGTAAATGTTCCCCGATTATAGCACACTTTGAGCGGTTCGAGGCGCATGGGTCTGACCCTTAAATTTTGGCGGTTTGATGAGCGCCGTCCTGGATGGTAGCTTTCGGGAACCAAAGGGCACCGAAAGGTCTTATATCATTTTCCGGAATTCTTCGAAAGAGAGATCTGGATGCACATGAAAAAACGCTATGTGTTGGTCTGTATCAATGAACGAGCGGAAGACGACCCCAAGGGAAGCTGCGCCCGGTGTGGTGCGGTTGAGGTTCACGAGCGGCTAAAGGGGTTGGTGGCCGATAAAGGGTTGAAGGAGAAGGCCCGCGTTCTCGAATCGAGTTGCCTCGACATTTGCGCGGATGGGCCCATCGTTTGCGTCATGCCGGATAACGTCTGGTACCAGGGGGTGCGGGTCGAGGACACAGAAGAGATTGTGGACTCCCATCTGGGCCGCGGCGAGCCGGTCGAGCGGCTTCTCGTTCCCGAGGAGCCCGCCGGACTATCCCTGCCGTAAAAGGGCGGCCCGGTCGTATGGGTTTATCCGGCTCATATTCAAATTTGAAGGGTGCCGATTTTCGGGTCGCTCCTTGAAATTCGAAGAAGCTTCATTCGTCGCGTATTGATGTTTCATTTCACTGTATGGTAGTTTTTCTTCTATAAAAATGAAAATAGAGATGTTCCTTAGAGAGGAGGGTTTGGCTTCCGGGGGTGGAGCAGGGGACTCATCTATTCACAATGCATGAACGCGTATCCCGCCGCCTCGGTTGCGGGAGATATCCATGGCGTAGGCCGCATTTGGGCGGCCCATAGGGGAGACTGTATATCATGGATGAAAATGGATTCGTGCGGCAGCGGATATTTCCGGTTCTTTTGGCGATCGTGCTCGGCACGTCGCTGATCTTCGCTTCGGCGGGCCGCCCGGAAGCGGCCGTCAAGAGAGTCATCATCACCCAGGCGGTCGAAAGTCTGGCCTTCGTCAGCAACTACGTGGCCCGCGCCAACGGCTATTTCGCCGCCGAGGACCTGGCCGTCGAGGTCATCTCGACGCGCGGCGGCGGCCCCGATATCAAGGCCAACCTCGCCGGAAAGGCGGAATTCTCCATCGCGGCGGGAACCTACCAGATCAACGCCGTCAAGGCGGGCGGACGGCTCGTCGCCGTGATGAGTTGCCTCAACCGCAGCATCGTCAACTCGGCCATCCGAAAGGACGTGGCCAAACGCCTCGGCATCACCGCGAACACTCCCTACAAGGAGAAGCTCAAGAAAATGAAGGGCCTCGTTGTCGGGGCCACGCGGCCCGGCGCGTTGACCTATAACCAGGGCGAGTACTGGATTCGCCAGGCGGGTTTCACGCCGCAAAAAGAGGTCAAGCTCATCGGGGCCGGCGCGGGCCCCGTGCTCATCGCCGCGCTGGAGCGGAACAAGATTCAGGTGGCGATTCAGACCATCCCGGTGCCCGAGACGGCTGTATTTCGCGGAAACGCTATTCCCTTCATCACGAACTCGGCGGGCGATGACCCCAAAATGGACCAGTTCATGATGGAGGTCCTGCTGGTCCGGCCCGATTATGCGAAGAAAAACCCCGAAACCGTCCGCAAGGTGGTCCGGGCGATTCTCAAGGCCAACAAGTGGATTTCCGAACACTCGGCCGAGCAGATCAGAGAGCGGATACAGCTTTACTTCGCCAAGACCGACAAGCGCCTGCTGCGGACCAGCATCGCGGCGGTGAAGAAGGCCGTATCCCTGGACGGGAAAGTCACCCAGAGGGCGGTGGACATCACACAGAGCCTGCTCGTCGCGGCCGGAAAGCTCAAAAAGCCGTTCCCGCGCAGCGTGCTCGTAACGGATGACTATCTGCCCCGCTAGGGAGATGGCGTCTGCTTGAATTCGATTTATCGCCGGGGGCGGAGGCCTTTGAGGGTCAGCCCCCGGCCGTGGAGATTTGTGCCCAGTGCCACCGATTCTCTCGATTCAGAACCTTTACAAGGAATTCTTCTCCCGGGGCAACAGGGTGCTCGCCGTCGAGGATCTCAACTTCGATATCGAGGAGGGAGAGTTCGTCACCATCGTGGGGCCGAGCGGGTGCGGTAAATCCACCCTTCTCAACTCCATCATCGGGCTCGTCCAGCCCACCTCGGGGGTGATTTCCTATCGCGATCGGCAGCTTCGGGGAATCAACACCGAGATCGGTTATGTGCCGCAGTCGGACTATCTCTACGCGTGGCGCACCCTGCTGAACAATGTCGCTTTCCCGCTCGAGGTTCGCGGCATGGGTCAGGAGGCGCGCCACGCTAAGGCGCGCGATTACATTCAGCGCGTCGGGCTCGCCGGATTCGAGGACCATTATCCACACGAACTCTCCGGAGGGATGCGCCAGCGGGCCAATATTATCCGGACCCTGATCTATGATCCGGATGTGATTCTGATGGACGAGCCTTTTGGGCCGCTCGACGCCCAGACTCGGATCATCCTCCAGGATCAGCTCCTCCAGCTCTGGGAGGAGGCCCGGAAAACGGTCATTTTCATCACGCACGATCTTGTCGAGGCCATCGCCCTGGCGGACCGGGTTGTCGTCATGACGAGCCGGCCGGGGACAATCAGGAGTGTCACCCGGGTGGACATTCCGCGTCCGCGAGACGTTTTCAGGATTCACGGGGAGGAGGCGTTCCGGACCACTTTCGACAAATTGTGGGTAGAGTTGCGCGAGGAAGTCCAGCGCAGCGAGGAATGGATGCAAAAGACGGCCGGCGACTGAAGCTGAGCGGCAAGAGTAAAGGGAGTCATCCATGACGAACGCGCCAGAGACAAAGAGCCCCCTCCCGGAAAATACCGGTCCGGGGGATACCGTTCCGGAGCCGGGGGCGGCCGCCAGGGAGCGCTCCCTCTCGAAGGCGGTGGCCGTCTCGATGACGGTTATTCTGCCCGGCGTCCCTCAGATCTGGCGGGGGGATTATCTCAAGGGCGCGCTTTTGCTCGGTCTGACCGCGTTTGGCTACCTCGTATGCTCGGTGACGGGGATTTTCTTTCACGCCCTGGCGTTCGTGGACGTGAGCGTTACCCGCACGGGCCGCATCATCCAAAATTCCAAGCTGCGGATGCTGGTGTACCGGGTGCTCTTCGCGGCCGGTTTTTTGGGCATGTGGGAGCTGAGCGCCTTTCCGCTAGGGCCGAAAAAGTGGCTCTGCGTCGATCCCTTCTGGTTCAGTGCGCCCAGCCAGGTTTTCGATTATCTGATCGAGGTCTCCCTCAACGGGACGATCTTCCTCGATATCTGGGTCACCATGTGGGAGGCATTCCTGGGCTACGTCATCGGCGCGGCCCTGGGGATCGCGCTGGGTTTCGTGCTGGCGCGGCTGGAGACGCTGGCCGAGATCCTCGACCCCTTCATCGTCGCCGTGAACGGTATTCCTCGCGTGGCGATGGCGCCGATTCTGATCATCTGGTTCGGCATCGGGCTTGAGTCGAAGGTCGTCCTGGCCGTGAGCCTGGTGCTCTTCCTCACCTTCATGAACACCTACGCCGGCCTGCGGGGGGTGGACCCGGCCCTCAAGAATCTGGCCCAGGTCATGGGGGCCAACGAGATGCAGGTCCTCTGGAAGGTCACCCTTCCGGCCGCGATGCCCTGGATACTGACCGGGCTGAAAATCGGGGTTCCCTTCGCCATCATCGGCGCCATCCTGGGCGAGTTCATGGCGGCGAGCAGCGGCCTTGGTTTCCGTATCCAGCACGCGAGCAACCTCTTCAACATCGCCGGCTCGTTCGCGGGCCTCTTCCTGCTGATGTTCATCGTCCTCATCGCGAACTCCGCCGTGAACCGCCTGGAGCGCTATCTGCTCCGCTGGCGCCCCACGCAGCAGGCCGAGGGCGGGGAGGCGACGGAGATTTACTAAGGGTCTCCCAACCCAAGAGCTTCAGGCCCAGAGGCCCCGGGCCATGGGCCCTACTGCCCTGGGGCGGCGGTCCCTTCCGGCGCGCGAATCCATTTTCCGTATTTCCCCTTCCGGTTTATGCTTGGGTCCATGGTTCCTTGGCTCCAGGCGGGGTTTGGGCGCTTTTTCATTGGACGCGGAGCGGAAAATGGGGTTTTACGAGAAATTTCTCTTCCCCCTGGGGATGGACTGGATCATGGGCGGCGAGAATTTCCGGGAAGAGCGCGAGCGGGCGCTCGCCTCCGCTTCCGGCGAGGTCCTCGAACTCGGCTTCGGCACCGGATTGAACCTGCCGCACTACCCCGAGGCGGTGGAGGCCCTGTTCATGGTCGATCCGGTGGTCCTGCTCCCGCGTCGGGTCGAGCGGCGGATCGCCGCGGTGGACATCCCCGTCAGCCGCCATGCGCTGGGCGCCGAAAAACTTCCCTTCGAGTCGGATCGCTTCGAGTGCGTGGTGTCCACCTGGACGCTTTGTACGATTTCAGACCTCGCCGGCGCGCTCGGGGAGACCGCGCGCGTCTTGAAGCCCGGGGGGAAGTTCATATTCCTGGAGCACGGCCGGAGCGATGACGAGCGAACCGCCCGGTGGCAGGACCAGCTCAACCCGCTTCAGCGCGCCTTTGGCTGCGGGTGCAACATGAACCGGAGGATTGACGAGTTCATCCTTGAAGCGGGGTTTGAAATACTCAATCTTGATCGCTTCCTGATGCCCAGGACCCCCCGGCTTCAGGGGGAGATGTACAGGGGCGTCGCGCGAGCGGCGAGATAGGCCAGTTCCCCGGAAACGGATAATAGGACTCTTTTTGAAGGGAGGCGAGGCTTGGATTTTCAGCTAAATGATTTTCAGCGTGCCCTCGAGAGCAGTGTGCGCGAGTTTGTCGAACGGGAGGTCATCCCCGTGGCGAGCGAGTTCGAGCACAAGGACGAGTAT
>JAVEPB010000186.1 GCA_030922375.1 bacterium
GGGCAGGGGATTTCCGGCGGCCGGCTACAGGGTGCCGACAGTGGCCGCCGCGGTCTTGTTCGATCTCGCTTCGGGAGGGGGGGATGTTCGGCCCGATGCTGGCATGGGCCGCGCCGCCTGCGAAGCCGCTGTGGACCGGGAAGGCCCCCAGGGAAGCGTCGGCGCGGGCACAGGCGCTACGGTGGGCAAACTCCTGGGCCGGGAGCGGGCGATGAAAGGCGGGTTCGGGACGGCCAGCGTGCAACTGCCCAGAGGCGGTGTCGTGGGCTCCGTGGCGGCGGTGAATGCCTATGGCGGAGTGCACGATCCCGGTACCGGCATTGCGCTCGCCGGTCCGCGCGGCGAGGCGCCCGAGGGAGGTATCGTCGATACGACTCACTACCTCCGCACCCGGGGCCGCCTCCACGAGGGGTTTTCCGACCCGGGGGAGAACACCACGCTCGGTGTTGTCGCGACCGACGTTCAACTGACGAAACCCGAAACCCAGAAGCTCTCGCAAATGGCGGCGAACGGTCTGATCAAAACCGTGCGGCCCTCCTACACCACTGTGGACGGGGATGTCGTATTCGCCGTATCGCGCGGGGATAAAAAAGAATCCCTCGATGTGGTCGGCGCGGCGGCCCAGGTGGCTCTCGCCCGCGCCATATGCCGCGCCGTCGTCGAGGCGGACGGTTTCGGTCTTCTCCCGGCCTGGCGCGACTTGGGATGACGGCGGGCAGAGGCGAGATTCCTTCCGCCCCGCGGGGGCCCGCTCCCTGGGGGCGGCGAGATTATTTCGATCTGACCCTGATCGGTTCGGCCCATGGATTGAGCGACGGCTTCTCGAACATGCTTGTTCCGGTCCTGGCGCTTATCGTGGCCGACCTGGGTCTCTCGACCGTCGAAGCCGGAACGTTGCTCAGCACGTTCAGCCTGGCGACATTTCTGTTTTTATATCCTCTCTCCATTCTGGCCGATTACACGGGCCGCAAAAAGGCGATAGTCATCGCCGGGTTGGGCCTGTCCGCCGTGTCGTTTGTCATGATGGGCTGGATGCATAGCTTCGCCTCTCTTCTCGTGCTCTCTTTCCTGGCCGGAGCGGGAAACTCCACCTACCACCCCTGCGGCACGGCACTCGCCGCCGAGCGATTTTCGTCGCACCGCTCGTTCGCCATCTCCTATCACGGACTCGGGGGCAATATCGGGACGAGTGTCATGCCGCTTCTTCAGGCGGCCATCGCCGCCGTGGCGAACTGGAGAATCGCTGTTGTCGCCTGCGCGGTTCCCGCTCTGGCCCTGCTGCCGATGGTGGGGGTTCGTTTTCACGGGAAATCGGCCGGGGCGGCCGCACCGCACAAGGAAGAAAGTGTCCGGTCGATGCTGGTCCGTGTCTTCCGGAACAGAAATGTCATTCTTCTTGCGCTGACCTATATGCTTCGGGGAATCGGAACGAAGGGGATGATTGGGTTCCTGCCCTTGATCGCATCGAAAAAACTGGGGATGGATACGGCGGCCATCGGATTAGCCGTTTCTCTTTACTTCGCGGCCGGGGCGGTTTCGAAACCCCTCATGGGCTACTTGTATTCCCGTTGGGGGGCACGAGCCGCTCTGATGGCGCCTCTTCTCGGGGCCGGGGCGCTGACCGTGGCCGTCCCGTTCGCGAAATGGGATACCGCCCTGATCTTGATCTCGATGATGGTGGGGGTCTTCAGCTTCGTGAGCCCCATCATCCTCACGGCGACGGCCGACCTTTCGGAGCCCGAGGTGCTTGCCTCCTCCGTTGGCGTGATTTACACCATGCATGGCCTGAATTTTATCGCCCCCCTGGCGGGAGGGTGGCTGGCGGAGCGCTATAATCTGGACGTGAGTTTTTTCTTCTATGGGGTCGTCACCTGGTCGGCGATGCTGGTGGCGGTCCGGTTGCCAGGAAAAAAAGTGAATCCACAACGCAACTCGTGAAATGGGAGATAATGATGCCTCGAGAATATTTCAAGGGGACCTGGCAGGAGGATCGGTCTTTTTCACCGGCGGTCGTTACGCGGGGGGGGAAGACGGTGTGGCTCGCCGGGGTGGGAATGTGGCGGGACGAGGAGGGAAACTCGCTGGCGGGGGACTTCGATGCCCAGGTGCACGCTTCATTCGCGCAAATCGGCCAGACGCTCGCCCGCGCCGGCGGGAAACTCACCGACATCGTGACGATGACGGTTTTTATCCTCGATGTGCGCCACGGAAACCAGTTCGTCGAGCTCCGCAAGGAGTATTTTCCCGAAAATTTCCCTGGCAGCGCCCTGATTACGGTTGCGGGGTTCGCCAAACCCGAGATGATGGTGGAAATTCAGGCCATCGCCGTTGTCGGAGACGAATAATCCGCTTTCGGTCAGGCGGTTTTCTTCGTTTTTTCCTGGTAGCGCTGGTTGGCCGCCTCGATTTCCGCGGCGTGGGTCTCGGCCCAGTATCCCAATTCGGTGAGCGGGCCGACGAGCGTTAACCCAAGGGCTGTGAGCGAATACTCCACCTTCGGCGGGACAACGGGATGCACCTTCCGTTCGACCAGCCCGTCCGCCTCGAGTTCGCGCAGGGTTTGGGTCAGCATCTTCTGCGATATGCCGCCGATGGTCCTTCTCAGCTCGGAATAGCGCATCGTGCGCATGGAAAGGCAGCGAACGACCAGGCCGGTCCATTTGCTCAGCAGGCGCGCCATGATTTTGCGGCCGGGGCAGTCGACACAAAAAACCTCGGGATTACGTAAGCTCATCAGTAATAACCTCTTGTTTTATATCGAATAAAATTTACGCTTCCTTTCTCGTCGAGAGGAGCGAACCAGAAGGTATGTATATAACAAATAGGTGCCTATAGTGTAAATAGAGCGAGAATAATTTACTCTCCAGTGCGCGCAAAAAATTATGGTTTCACGACCGATTTTTCTTGTCCAACGGGGGAAATTCCGATGAAAATTCTGCACGTTTTCGTAACATTTCTTGTTTTCCTGGGGATGGCCGCAGTCCAGGGGCCGTACCCGGCCGGGGCGGCGGACAAGTTTGTAGTGGGGATGCCCGTCCGCCCCCCCATCGTCGTTCACCTTCCGGTCTTCTATGCCCTCGACAAGGGTATATTCAAGAAAAACGGCCTCGACGTCGAGGTGAAGTTTTTCCGAGGTGGCAACGCCACCCACCGCGCCATCACGAGCGCGGGGTCCAATCTCGACGCCACCGTTGCCCCGGCTGCCCTCGCCATGATTGGAATCACGAAGGGAAGCGGCATTAAGCTGTTTCACTCCATGGTCTACAAGCTCGAAGCGCAAATCGCCGCCGCGCCCGGGATCGACAAAGTGCAAAAACTCCGTGGGCGGACGATGGGGATCGAGGGCCGGGGAGGGTTCAGCCACCTCGCCATCCGCTCAATTCTGGGGCCCGCGGGCGTAGCGGACAAGGAAGTGAAATACATGAAAACGCCGCCGCCGGCGCGCGTTCCCTTCCTGCTCAAGAAAAAAGTGGACGCCGTTGTCATACACGTCGAGCAGGTTCTTCTGGCACAGAAAAAGCGGCCGGGCGTCACCGCGCTGGCCAACCTCTGGGAGGTTCGGCCGCATCAATTTTTCGGGGCTTTCATGGCGCGCGACAGCCAGATCGAAAAAAAGAAGGACACCTACGTCCGTTTCGCGGTGTCGATGATGCAGGCGACGCGCCGGATATACAAGGACAAGGCGGGATTTCTCCAGACCGCGAAAAAGTGGCTGCGCCCGGTCTATAAGAAAAATTTCGAAGTGGTCGAGAAGACCTACGACTTTTTCGTGAAAGAGCGCATCTGGGCGGTGAACAGCGGTATGCCCAAAAAGACGATCGAGTGGACCGGCCAGTTCCTCAAAAAGCTGGGAAAGATCAAGAAGGCGGTTCCGCCGCCAGCGTCATTCGTCGCCACAGGGGTGGCCAAGGCCGCCCTCGCCAAAGTTGGGGAGATTTCTCCCTACGAGAGATAGCCGATTCTGCCGACTTGAGGGCAGGTCGCGACGGGGATTTTGTGGAGGATCAAACCGAAAGCGATGAAAACTAAGGGATGCCTATGGAACTCATCCTCTTAGGAACGGGGGCTCCCCCGCCCACTCCTAAGAGCAGCGGCCAAGCCGACGGCATTGTGGCGGACGGGAAGCTCTATCTCGTGGACGCGGGAAGAAATGTCTCCCGCCAGATTTCGTCGGCCGGATTTGCGGTCAAGGGAGTGGACCACCTCTTTTTCACGCATTTCCACTCCGACCATTACATGGGGTTTGGTGATTTTTTCATCACGCGCTGGATCACGGGCGCCAAAACGCCACTACGGGTGTACGGTCCCGCTCCGGTGGAGGAGATTGTCAAGCGAACCCTTCACTGGCTCGAATACGACATCGAGGTGCGCGTTGCGGAGGGAAGGCCGCGCCACGGCTGCGATATGGAGGTGACCGTTCTATCGCCCGGCGATGCACTCGAGGTGGACGGCATCCAGATCGGGGTCGAGAGGGGGACCCATCACGGAAACGTGGAGGACATGCTTTCCTACCGGTTCGATGCGGAAGGCCGCTCGATCGTTCTTGCCAGCGACGGCAGTCCGACGGATAAGCTGGTCCCCTTCGCGCGTGGGGCGGACGTGCTCGTGATGCATCCCTGCGTGGCGGCGCAAATCGTTGAGAAAATGGGACAGACGCCGGAGCAGGCGAAAATCATCGCATCCCACCACGCGACGAGCGAAGATATCGGGCGGACTGCCGAGGAGGCCGGAGTGAACACAGTGGTTCTCTCCCATATTCTCCCACCCATGGCGCCCCGGGATGAACTCTGCAGCGAAATCGCGCGAATCTTCGGCGGCCAGATCATCGCCGGGGATGACCTTCAGCGCTTATAAGGCCGGTGGTTTGGCCGTCATCTGAATTTTTCCCGGACAGGAAAACGACAAATGGATCTCATTCTTCTGGGGACGGGTTCCCCACCCCCCGATCCCAGCACAAGCGGCCACGCCGACGGAATCGTGGTCGATGATCGTCTTTATCTGCTCGACGCGGGCAGAAACGTGTGCCGCCAGATCGCGGCCGCCGGCTTCCCGGTCCAAGGGGTGGACCATCTGTTTTTCACCCATTTCCACTCGGACCATTTCACCGGCTTCGCCGATTTTTACATCACGCGCTGGCTGTTTGGAGCTCTGACACCACTGAAGGTCTGGGGCCCCGCCCCTGTCGAAGAGCACGTTAAGCGCATGCTCCACTATTACGAATACGATATCGAAATCCGCGCAGAGGAGGGCAAGCCGCGCGAGGGGCTGGGAATCGAAGTTGCTACTCTTGATCCGGGCGATTCAATCGAGGTGGACGGCATCAAGATCATGGTCGAGAAGGGCACCCATCACGGAAACGTGGATGACATTCTCTCTTATCGCTTCGAGGCCGAGGGCCGGGTTATCGTCATTGCGAGCGACGGCGGGCCGACGGAGAAACTGGTTCCCTTCGCGAAGGGAGCGGATATTCTCGTGATGCATCCCTGCGTGCCGGACATGATTGTCGAATTGATAGGGCAGACCCCCGAGATGGCCGAAATCATCGCGGGCCATCATGCCAAGACCGACGAGATAGGACGAACGGCGACGGACGCCGAGGTGGGGATGGTGGTCCTTTCCCATCTCACGCCGCCCAGGGCGCCCGGGGAGTTGGTGGTCGAGGAAATTTCCCGTTATTACAAGGGGAACATCGCCGCCGGAGAGGACCTCCAGCGTTTTTGAGCGGGAATTTCATCCCCTTTTATCAAGAACAAATGGGCTGAAACCCGGAAATGTTGGTGTTTTGTTGAAGGAAAAAATGAAGTAAAATTGTCAGATAATAAAATTATGTTTGAGTTGGTGCAAAATTCTCCAATTGGCAATCGATAATTCGGGGTAGTTCCGGCCCTGGCCCAGGCCGGGTATTTGTTTTTGACTCTCCCGGGCTTTTCTCCGGCGGGGCTTATCGGTAAAGGAAATTGATAGGTTTATGACGCAATCATTGACCGAAAGAGAAGTTTGGCTGCACCTCAAGGGTGTGCACAAGTACTACGGCGATCTTCATGTGCTCGATTCCATCGATATCGTTGTGCACGAGGAAGAAATTGTCACCATTCTGGGGCCGAGTGGCTGCGGAAAGACGACGCTTCTCAGGATTTTGAACGGCCTCATTCCGCACGACGCGGGCGACGTTCTCTACAAAGGCGAAGGGGTGACCGGGCCGCGCCCGGAGATGGCGATGGTGTTCCAGCATTTTGGCCTCTTTCCCTGGAAGCGTCTGAGCCAGAACATCGGCTACGGACTGAATTTGCAGGGGCTCTCAGAAGAGGATATTGACGAACTGGTGGACCATTACACCTGGTTCATCGGCCCTCCGAAGCGCTGGATTCAGAATATCGCCTATTGGCTGAATCTGCGGAGACGCTCAAAAGAGGAAATCGACAAGCTGGTGAGCCATTACACAAATTTGGTTGGATTGGAAGGTTTTGAAAACAACTTTCCCGCCGAACTCTCCGGCGGTATGCAGCAGCGCGCCGGCCTGGCGCGCGCGCTGGCTACCCAGGCCGATGTCCTCCTTCTCGACGAGCCTTTTGGCGCGCTGGATGCGCTGACGAGGGAACAACTCCAGGATGAGCTTTTGAAGATCAACGAAGCCGAGCCCAAGGCCATGATTTTTATCACGCACAGTATCGACGAGGCGCTTTTGCTCGGCGACCGGGTGTTGGTGATGACGCCCCAGCCCGGCGAGATACGATTCGAGATGGAAACCGGGTTCGGCCGGGGCAGGGACCTCGAGGCGATTCGCGGAAGCCAGCGCTTTCAGGAACTCCGCCATTATCTGTGGGAATTGCTGAGAAACCCTGGCCAGATGCCCGACCCGCTCCCGGAGGAGTCGGAGCTACGCGGCGCGGCGGTGAATGAGGGGAGCGGGGCATGACGACGGAAACCAAATCAGCCGAGGCCATGGCCCGGAAAACCGAGGAAGCCGAAGTCTCCCCCTTCGGTTGGATCATCGACCCCGCCGTTTATATCCGGGTTCTCTCCATCCTTGTTGTCATCGGCGGCTGGGAGTTGCTCGGCCAGATCAGCTATATATCGCCGTCCACATTCAGCTGGCCCAGCGCCATCATCGCCGCGTTTTTCGAGTTGATTCGCAACGGCCAGATGATGGCGGCGGCCCATGAGAGCTCGGTCATCCTCGTCGCCGGTCTCGGCATCGCGATCCCTTCGGGGATTGTGATTGGTATCGCTATGGGCCGCTTCAAGACCTGGGAATATATCCTCGACACCTACGTTTACGCCCTATACGCCACGCCCGTCGTGGCGCTCGCGTTTCCCATCGCCATGGTGCTCGGCGTGGATTTTGCCGGAAAAACAACAATCGTCGTTTTCTTTGCTATCATGCCGGTCATCGTGAACGTATTTCACGGGGTACGGAACGTGGACCCCTTCCTGATGGAGGTGACAAGGTCCTTTTGCTCAAGCGAGTGGCAGCGCTGGCGCGATCTGATCTTCCCCTCGATGGTCCCCTACCTGGTGGCGGGCCTCGGCCTCTCCTTCGGGCGCGGGCTCGTGGGAATGGTGGTGGCCGAGTTCCTGATGAGCATCTCGGGGCTGGGCGCCCTCAGCCAGGACTACACGGGCGAACTCGAGCTCGACAAGGGTCTCGCCCCGGTCGTGCTTTTGATGATAACGGGAATCGTCCTGACGAAGCTGGTGAATATCTGTGAGAATAAGTTTTCTTCCTGGCGTACGCACAGTGAAGGATAATTTGGTTGAAATGTTGAGATGGGATATTTGGACAACCTGGTTCCATTTAAACGAAGAGGAGACGGTCAAATGAAAACCATGAAAAACTGGCTTTTCGCAATCGCCGCGGCGGCGATGGTGCTCGGGATGGTTCCGGCGCCGGCGGTGCAGGCGGAGACCCTCGTGCTGGGGATGCCGGTCAAGCCTCCCCCCCTGGTCCACCTGCCGGTTTACTATGCAATTGACAATGGCATCTTCAAGCTGAATGGCCTGGACGTGAAGGTCAAATTCTTCCGCGGCGGCGTCGCCACTTACCGGGCGGCTGTGAGCGGGAAGAGCGGTTTGGATCTCGCCTGGGTTCCGGCGCCCATCGCCATGGTCGGCATCTCGAAGGGTAACGGCCAGAAAGTTTTTCACTCCATGGCCTTCCTCTTTGAGGCCCAGCTGGCAGTCGCGCCCGGCATCAAAGGCGTGAAGGACCTTCGCGGCAAGACGATCGGTATCGAAGGCCGCGGCGGCTACAGCCACACAGGCGCCCTCGCCGTCCTCGGGCCAAATGGTCTCAGCGACAAGGACGTGAAATACATCAAGACCCCGCCTCCAGCACGCGTTCCCTTCCTCGTGAAGAAAAAGGCCGATGCCGTCCTGATTCACGTCGAGCAGGTGCTTCTCGCCCAGAAGCTTCGTCCGGGCGTTTCCTCGGTGGCGAGTCTCTGGACCTACCGTCCCAAGTACTGGTACGGCGTGTTCATGGCGCACAACTCGAAGCTTCAGAGCAACTCGGACGCCTACACCCGCTTCGCGGTGGCGATGATGCAGTCCAACCGCTCCATTTATAAGGACAAGGCCGGATTCCTGAAGACGGCGCGCAAGTGGGCGAAAGGCGTCTACAAAAAGCACCCGGGAATCATGAGCACGACCTACGATGAGTTCGTGAAAGCCAGGATTTGGGCGGTGAATAACGGAATGCCCAAGGCCACGGTTGATTGGACGAACGCATTTAATAAAAAGCGCGGGAAGTACAAGAAAGGCGTACCCAGCTACACGGATTTGATCAACACCGGAATCGCCGATGCGGCGCTCAAGAGGGTGGGCGGTCCCATCGGAAAATCAGAAAAGTAAAACAAGCCGGCCGCCGCGAATCCCATCGCGGCGGCTGGTTTTTTTTTGGGTATGAATTTGGGTGCGGAAGGGGAAGTTCGTGAAAATTTGCTTGTATTCCGACATTCATGCCCAGCTGGCGCACTAGATTGCCATGGTGGTCTTCGTCAAGGGTAAACCCCCCGTCGATTGGACGCTGCAAGTGAAGTCGTTTGTAAGGGATCGCTACGCCCATCTCGCCGAGGCGGACGCGTTTCCCGAGGGAGGCTCGGGGAGGGCCCGGGGGGCGGGGTATCCCCCCGATTGGCTGGCTGGCCTGCCGGACCGCGTATCGGGCGCCTATTGCGGGTGTGGATACGCGCTCGATGGAGTTGACCTCTCCGGCGTGCGCCTCGCCGTGGATTTGGGTTGCGGCGCCGGCCTGGATTCCCGGCTCGTGGCGGAGGGCCTGGACGGCGGGTGGGTCCTGGCGCTCGACATGGCGGTTCCCATGCTCCGGCGGGTGAGGGAAGCGGCGGGCGACGCGGCTTCTGTGAAACCGGCGGCGGGCGATATCGAGAGATTGCCCCTCCGGGAGGATGCCGTGGACCTGGTTCTGGCGAACGCCTCCCTGAATCTTCTCATCGACAAAGGCGCGGCGCTCGCCGAGGTCTGGCGCGTGCTTCGGCCGGGGGGAAGGCTCATCGCCCGGGAGTTGATTCGGGAGGGAGAGCTTCCGGACGAAATTGCCCAGGATCCCCAGGCCTGGAACGCCTCGCTCGGGGGCGTTCTCGAGGAGGGGGAGTGGCTGCGCTTGTTTGGGGCGGCGGGTTTTTCAGATGTCAAAATTACAGACCACCGCCCCTTCAGGCCGGTCATCGCCGTGCGGATCGAAGCCGTCAAGAAGGTTTAGGGAGAGATGATGACGACCCCCGCCGGGGACGCGGCCCCCGCCGGCGACGCCGACCGCCTGACGCAGGAAGCCCTATCCCACTGGTATGTCCGCTTGCTGGCCAACGGCATACCCTATCAGGACGCATCAGACGTTATTCCGCGGGTTAGTTCCTGGCGGGATTGGTGCAGCCTGTGGATCGAACGCGCGGCCCTGCGCGAGGCCGAAGCGGAGGAGATGGCCCGGGCGGGGCGGCGGTTTAGCGCCGCCGAGGCTTTTGTCCGCGCTGCGCTGGCCTATCATTTCGCCCAGTTCGTTTATCATGAGGATCTCAGCCTCAAAAACAAGGCGCAGACAAAAAAAGTGGCCTGCCATACCCGCGCGCTTCCCGATCTGAGGCCCCGAGGCGAACGGGTGGAGATTCCATTCGAGGGAATTACGCTTCCAGGGGTTTTGCGGTTGCCCGCTCATGCCGCTGGCGCCAAGGGCGGGGCCCCCGTCGTCATATTGGTGGCGGGGCTCGATTCAACGAAGGAGGAGTTCTACACCCTGGAGACCGAAATTCACCTCCGCGGGCTGGCGACATTGGCGTTTGACGGGCCGGCGCAGGGCGAGCGGTCAAATCTCCCCCTGCGGCCGGATTTCGAGGCGGCCGTTTCGGCGGTGGTGGACTTTCTCGCCTCGGACGGGAGGGTGAACCCCGGGAGAATCGGCGCCCTCGGCGTGAGTTGCGGCGGGTACTACGCGCCGCGCTCGCATGCGGCGGACCCCCGCCTCGCCGCTACGGTCGGTGTGGCCGGCTTTTACGATCTGGCCGGATGTTGGGCGGATCTTCCCGCTCTTACGAGACAAGGATTTTCCGTCTCGTTCGGGAATCTCTCCGAGGAGGAGGCGGGTGAGCGGGCGAAAGAAGTTTCCCTCCGGGGGATTTTGGGGGGAGTGGACCGGCCCCTGCTCATAATTCACGGCGAAAAGGACCGCCTCTGCCCCGTGGGTGATGCGCACAGGATTGTTGAGGAAGCGGGCGAGCGGGCCGAACTCGTCGTGTACTCCGAGGGGGGGCACGTCTGCAACAATATCCCCTTCCTCTGGCGGCCCCTCGCGGCCGACTGGCTGGCCGAAAAACTCGCGTGATTATTGACGCTGGCATCGACCGGTGGTATTGACTAACGTGCGCCATGCGTTATTCTTTATTGGCGTTTAGCGGGAATAGCTCAGTGGTAGAGCACAACGTTGCCAACGTTGGGGTCGCGGGTTCAAATCCCGTTTCCCGCTCCAGAAATTATCCCTAATTCCATAAGAATCAGTAGTGTTCTAGTCGGTCCGGCGGAACCACCGCCGGACCGCACTGCCAGGGCGCTGCCATCACACCGAAATCACGCCCGGGGCGCTTCGAGCCTGCTGATCGGTCAGGGTGTCTACGACAATTCCAACACGGAGCCGCCCGCGGCCGCGCTTTCTTCCATGGCGAGGGTAATCCTCAGGACCGAGCGCGCCGTCTCTCCGCTGCAAAGGGGCACCTCTTTTCCGGTCGTCACCCGCTCGATGAAGAGCCGCGTCTCCTCGCGCATGGGACCGTAAAAGTCCCCGACCGCCCAATCCCCCGGCATCATCGTGCCCAGGAAGGCGACCTCCAGCGTTGGGTCCGGTGCGGGCGTCGATTCATTGGAGACGAGCAGGGTTTCCTTGTGGCTGTCGTCCACGGTGATGGCGCCTTCTGTTCCGAAAACCTCGACCCCCAAGGAACAAATGTAGGCCGGCCACCGCTCGGGCAATATCCACGAGACGCCCAGGTTCACGGTGGCGCCATTTTCGAAGGTGAGGATGGCCCAGCCATAGTCGCCGATCCCCTTGGGTTGCTCTGCGAACACCCTGCCGCCCGCCACGGCGTAGACCCGCGCCGGCCGCAGGGGCGCGAAGAACCAGAGCGCCATGTCAACCATGTAGGCGAGGGAGTTGGTGAAGGGGCTCACCGTCTTCGAGCGCGCGTACATCTGCCGCGCGTCCGAACGCGGGTGGTAGATGGACATGCGGCCGGTCAGGACCTCGCCGAGGCGGCCTCTGTCGATTTGCTCCTTGACGGCGAGAAACCGGCGGCGGAACCGCTGGGTATAGCCGACAAAGAGGTCGGTGCCTGTGCGCGACTGGACCGTCAGGATCCGGTCCGCATCCTCGAGCGTCAACGCGACCGGTTTCTCGACCAGAACGGGTTTGCCCGCCTCGAGCGCCATGCAGACGGCCTCGGTATGCGCGCCCTCGGGGGTCGAGATGATCACCGCGTCCACATCGGGGTGTTCGATGACGGCGCGGTTGTTCTCGGCATGAAACCCGGCTTCGGTCTGCCCGGCGAGGGCGGCGGCCCGGCCCGGATCGATGTCCGAGAAGGCAAGGAATGCCACGGCCGGATTCGTGCCGGCCAAGTGGGCGCGGATGGTTCCCATCCGCCCCGCGCCGATGATTCCGACTCCGATGGCCTTTCGGGAAAACGTCATGGTATGTCCTTCCTGATTTTTTTGTGAAAATTTAAATGCGGATTTACTTCCGTCCTGCCAAATAACTCGGTTGATTCCTGCGAATCTTTCCAAAAATGACTATCTCTCCTGTGCTCTTCGGTAATTGGGTCCCTGGAAAATTCAACCCTATTGAAATTTGAAATAAATTCCATTCAATCAGGAGTTCAGGGCTCGATCATGTATTTGGACAGGACTAGATCATGCCACCCCATGGACCCTTAAAGCGACCCTCTCAAACCATCCGATCCGCACAAAATCCAATTTTGCTGAGGACAGCACATTTGGGGATGCCGGATTGCCCGGCAAAGCCGCCTGGTGAATCTAATTTCACGTCTGAAGGCGCTATGCAGATGAGTGCAAGAGTGGCTTTAAGGTTTTGACGACACCGGGGGATAAGCAGGCTCCCATCATATTTTGATGATCGCGGAAAAACCACTTCATGCAAGGGTTTTGGATGTTTTAGGAGCAAATCTCAAATCCCGTTTCCCGCTCCGGAAAAAACAGGGGCCAGCGATCGCTGGCCCCTGATATTGTGCGCTTGCACTTGCTCCGTTAATTCCCGCGGCGGAAGGTGGCCCTGCGGTGGAGTTTGATCTGGTTGTACATGCCCTCGATGTTGAGCGGCACGAAATTTTTATACGCCCCCCAGTTTTTGTATTTTTCGAGCTTGATCGAGACCTTCATCTGCTCGAGCGACTGGCCCGCCCGTACCCCCTTGAGCACGGCGGCGTAGAGGTCCTCATAGTAGCCCCGGTTGGCCCGGACATCGGCCTTGGTCCCAAGCTTTCCGTGGCAGGGAGCGATTTTATCGAAGTCGAGTCCCTCGACCAGCTTGAGGGCGTCGATCCATTCCGGAAAATAGGCGTCGCTCAGCGTTTTGTAGCCCACCCTTTTGACGGAGACGATATCGCAGAGATAGAGGGTACGGGCGTCGGGGAAATTCGTGACGATCATGTTGTCGGAATGCGAGTTCCCGACATAGGTGAGCTTCACCCTTTTTCCGCCGAGCGAAACAATCATTTTATCGGAAAAGGTGATGTCCGGGACGGCGGTCGGCCGCTTTTCTCCGATGATGGCCTTCTTGGCGTTATCGTGGGCGATAACGGTGGCGGTGTCCGAAAACACTTCGCCGCCGGAGCTGTGGTCCTGGTGGTCGTGGCTGAGAATCAAATATTTGACCGGTTTGTCGAACCGTTTTTTCAACTCGGCCTTGAGCCACGTCGAGGCGCCCTTGTTGATCGGGTCGGTCATGATGATCCCGTCCGATGTGACGAGAAAGACCCCAAAGTGGAAGTTGTTCTGGTAGCGATAAAGATCGGTGGCGATTTTCTTGATCGAGCGCTTAGGGGCTTTTCGGGCGGCATTAGCGGGGTGCGGATAGCTGGCACCTGCAGCGGCTAGGCTCAGCGCAATCACTAAACTCCATCCGAGTTTGAAATTCATGGGGTCTCCTGAACGATCTGGCGGCAAGGTGCGGCTGCGGCCGCGCCTCTTGGTGAGAGGTATCTGATTGAACAGAAATGTAATTTTACCAGAATAACCCGCGATGGCCCAGAAATATTCCGCCACCCACCCCGGCTTTACATGCCGGAAGATGTCGGGCAGAACAGGGAAATAAGGGGATTTTTTCATGGAAAATCGTTGGGATGATCGGGAGGCGTCGGCCTGCGAGGGAGAGATGGCCCTCCGGGTCTACGCATCGCGTCTTCTTGGCCGGGAACCCTCGCTTGTGCTCCACGGCGGCGGAAATTCTTCGGTGAAGATCACCGAGCGAAACCTCCTCGGCGAGGAGGAGGAGGTTCTCTACGTCAAAGGGAGCGGACAGGACCTGGCGGTCATTGAAGAAAGCGGCTTTGCCCCCCTCCGGCTGGAGGGTCTCCTGAAGTTAACGCGGCTGGACTCGGTTTCGGACGCCGATTTGGTCAACGCGTTCAGGCTCCAACAGACCCGGCCCGACGCTCCGCCGCCCTCGATAGAGACTTTCTTGCATGCCCTGATTCCGCACCGCTTTGTCGATCATACCCATGCGGACGCTTTGCTTGCCATCATGAACACCGGGAACGGCGAGGCCCGGATTCGGGAAATTTACGGTGGCCGCGTTCTCGTGGTTCCCTACGCCAAACCCGGATTCACCCTGGCCAAGGTATTCTCCGATCAATTCACCGCCGGGGCGGGGGGGGGCATCGAGGGCGTCGTTCTCATGAATCACGGCATTTTTTCGTTTGGAGAGACGGCGAAAGCGTCCTACGAGAAAATGATCGAGCTTGTGGGCTTGGCCGAGCGGTATTTGGAGGCCAAAGGTGCCTGGTCGCTCCCGGAGGGGTATGAGCCGGCGGCCCGGCCATTGGCGCCCCGTCTCACGGAACTTCGAAAAGCCGTATCGGATGCCGCCGGAATTCCCCTCATTGTATCCGCGAGAAAGAGCCGGCTGGGAAGTGCGTTTGCCCGGCGGGGCGATGTTTCGGAGATTTCTCAGCTGGGGCCCGCCACGCCGGACCATGCGCTCCTAACAAGGCGGCTTCCCATGTTGGGGCTCGACACCGAATCCTACGCAGAGGCTTATGAACGAGACTACGCCGCCTTCGCGCCCTCCGGTCTGGAGGAGGGGGCGATGCTCGATCCCGCTCCCCGGATCGTCCTCGATTCCGAGATCGGACTTAGCGCCGCGGGCAAAACGGCCCGGGAGGCCGATATGGCGGGGGAAATTTATGAGCACACCATCGAGATCATCCTCCGCGCGACGGCGCTAGGAGGCTATAGGGCGCTAAAGGCGCCTGAAATTTTCGAGGTGGAATATTGGGGGCTGGAGCGGGCAAAGCTCGAGCGGAGTGAGAAAGCCTTCGCCGGGGAGATTGCGCTCGTGACGGGGGCGGCGTCCGGAATCGGGCGCGCCTGCCTGGAATCGTTTCTCGAGCGGGGCGCCGCCGTCATCGGCCTGGACCTCAGCCCGTCCATCGTCTCCCTTTACGAGCGTCCGGACTATCTCGGGATCGAATGCGATGTCACGAGCGATGATGCGATTGCCGGGGTACTCGAGAAAGCCGCTCGCCGGTTCGGCGGGCTGGATATGATTGTATTGAATGCCGGTATTTTCCTCGAGAGCCGCGATATCGCGCATATTCCGGCGGCGGAGTGGCGAGCGGTCATGAATGTCAATCTGGATGCGAATCTGTCCCTGATGCGCGAATGCCATCCACTGCTCAAACTCTCGCCAAGGGGAGGCCGCGTAGTGGCCATCGGCTCGAAGAATGTCCCGGCTCCGGGGCCGGGAGCGGCGGCCTATTCCGCCTCGAAGGCCGCGCTTACCCAATTGATGCGCGTGGCGTCGATGGAGTGGGGAGGGGACGGTATCCGGGTCAATATGATCCATCCCAACGCGGTATTCGACACCGGTGTCTGGACGGAGGATGTGCTTAAATCGCGCGCCGAGAGCTATGGCCTGAGCGTGGATGACTACAAGAAACGGAACCTTCTGAATACCGATGTAGGCAGCCGCGATGTGGCGGAAATGGCGGCCGAGATGTGCGGGCCGTTGTTTGCCAAAACCACCGGGGCCCAGGTCCCCATCGACGGCGGCAACGACCGCGTTATCTAGGTTTCCCGGTTTTGGGTCGCCTCCTCTCCCTTCTATACGCCGGTCAACTCGCCTTTGAGCGTCTCGTAGAGATCAAATGCCTTTTCCGGCGTTTCGTCGTCATGGACGACGGCCCGGACGGCCTGGATCATGGCGACCGGCGACTCCGATTGAAAAATATTTCGCCCCATGTCAACGCCCAGGGCCCCTTGATCGATAGCCTTGTAGGCCATGGCAAGGGCCTCCAGCTCCGGCAATTTTTTGCCGCCGGCGATGACGATGGGCACGGGACATCCGGCAGTCACCCGCTCGAATCCCGGTTCGACGTAGTAGGTCTTGATGTAGTGGGCGCCGATCTCTGCAGCAATACGGGTGGCCAGGCCGAAGTAACGGGCGTCGCGCTGCATGTCCGCCCCGACTCCGGTGACCGCCAGGGTGGGTATTCCGTAGCGGGTTCCCGTGTCGATCAATTTGACCACGTTGGCGATGGATTTGTGCTCATATTCGGCGCCGATATACACCTGAGCCGCCATGGCCGCGGCATTGAGGCGAATGGCGTCCTCGATGTCAACGCCGACGAGTTCGTTCGAGAGTTCGGTGTGAATACTCTGGCCCGCGCTGCACCGAAGGACGACGGGTTTCGTCGACTCGGGGGGGACACAGCTACGAAGGGCGCCACGAGTGCACATCAGCACGTCGGCATGGGGAATGAGGGGATTGATGTTGAGGTCAATCCGCTCGATACCCGTGGTGGGACCCTGAAAGTATCCATGGTCGAACGCCAGCATGACTGTGCGGCCAGTTTCGGGATTGAAAATCCGGGACAGGCGGTTTTGCATCCCCCAGTCGAGCGCCCCCGACCCCTTGAGGAAGAACGTCCGGTTCCTTTGGGGAATTCCGATTCCAAAATCCTTGCCGTCTTTCAAGTCGTCGTTATCCGCCATATTTCATCTCCGTAAATAATTAGATGGAGCCGGACGGCGTGGCCGCCCCATGCAGCAATTTATACCGTTGGCCGATTCGCCATCAATGAAATCGCCGGTCAATAACACCAATTCAGTATAAGGGTGGTGCGAGAAATTGCAAAAAAGGGGGAAAACGAGGGAGGCGCCTGCCGGACAGGCATGGCCAGCCGGGCTGGCCGGACATCAGGAATTATCGGCCAGGCCTCAGGCCTTGACGGAGGATTGATTATTCCACTTTTGTGCCTTTTGCAGCATCGAGGAAGCCTCCTCGAAGCCGGGTTTGATGGAAAGCGCTTTTTTGAGGAGGGGAATCACCTTGTCCCATTGTTTTTGAAGGACATAAATCAAGGATTTGTTGTAGTAATTGATGGCGTCCTGGGGGAAATATGAGATTGCCTTGTCGAAGGCGGTGGACGCTACCTCGAAATTCTTGTTTCGGAGGGCGAGAGTTCCGAATTGGCTGAACAATGGCCGGTCTTCCGGCATAACTTTAGCCTGGAGGATGCGCTCGTATATTTCGTTTGCTTCCTCGGATTTGCCCATCAGTTGGCAGGCCTCGCCGAGTCCGATGAGAGCGGGAATGCTGTTTTCGTTGAGAGACAGGGCCGCTTCGAATTCGACTTTTGCTCCGTCGTGCCATTTTTTTTCGATGTAATTTCTGCCCCGTTCGATAAAAGTCTCCTCCCGGACATCAAAGCGGGTGCGGGCATTCGGATCGATTCTTTCGGCCTGGGCAAGAACGCGATTTGCATAAGAGGGATTCCCGCCGGAGAGATACACCTCGGCGAGGCCGCAAAAAAGCTCGACCAGGCCCTTCTTGAATGCGGTTTCGGCCGCTTCGTAGTCTCCTTGCAGACGAATGTTTTTTGCGAACTCGGTTGCTTGAACCATTGGTTTCATGGCTTCGTGGGCGCGTTCTCTCTCGTCGTCGAAAGAAACGATATATTTGTTGAGCACAATCTCGAAAAGTCTTCTGAAATGAACTTCTTCAATCGGTTTTTGAAGAAATCCGGTGGCTCCGATGGACGAGGCCCTCTGGAGGAGGGTTTTTTCCACTCCCTCCCATGAGAAAATAATGGGGGTGTCGGTGTTTAACCCGTCGGCGCGAAGCGCCTCAATGGTGTTAATTCCGTCCACGTTGGACAAAGGTTGCCCCACGAAAATAAGGCCATACTTGTTTTCTCGTCCGTAGGTGATGGCCTTGTATCCGTTTCCTGTGATAGTCAAGTTCTTGAGCCGAAAATCGGCGAACATCTCCTTGAACTTTGGCAAGTGAAGGGGCGATCTTTCCGCGATCAATATGGATATGGCGGGGTCTATCTGCTCGTAGGTATCAAGCTTATTATCGAGGATAGTGGAGGATTCCTTTCCGGGAGTCCGGGAAGTCCCCTCCTTTTTTTCCGGTGGGGTTTCCTGATCGGCGTCCTCGGGTTTTGACAGCGTGCTCTCGGATGAACTCAACACTAATCTCTTTCGTGCTTAAGTAAAGGCCGTTGGTTGTAATGGGGTTTCTGAAAACAATACTTGTTAAATTTTTGTAAAATTACCTATTACTTGTGAAGGTGAGTGATGCTCACTCGACAATTCAATATAGGGAAGGGGAATTTGAATTGGTAGTGTCCTTTGTCATGTTTTTGTTAAAATTTAGTTAGATTTTGTTGGTGACTGGTTAATAATTAAAAAGATGCAAGGCACGCCAGAATTTAAATGGGGAACTCTGTCTGGGCATTGGCGAGGCGGATCTCCTCGTGTTGGATATCGTGATTCCCGACATTAGGGAGGCACTTGATAAATACGAAGCGCACTATCAAAACAAAATATACCCAGGCACCCGGCACGGCTTCTGTTTCGAGGTGCGGGTAGGATATAATCGCGCGGCGGCGGTAGGGGTGTGAGGGAAAGCTTTTGTTCTTCTTGCCCGGTGCCTCTCGTAACTTATCGCTATCCTTCTTGTTTTTCTTTTTCCCGGACAATTGATTTGCTCGAGAATATTCATCCAAATCTACTGGCCCTGATGGCCGCAACGTTTATTGCGGTGGCGCGGATGTTCTACCAAAGCGCTCTTGCGCGCCTCCACCCCACGGTAATTACATTCTTGGTGAATTCCATTTCCATCCCCTTCGCCGCGTTTTTTTACTGGATGAGCGGCGGGGTGGAGCGCTGGCCCGTTCAGGGACTCGTCTGGTTCGTACTGGTCGGCCTCATCGGGTCATTGTTCGGGCGTTATATGAGTTTCGTCGCCCAGCGGCTCGTGGGTGTCGCCAGGACTGCAATCGTCATGCAATCTGTATTGATATGGTCCACGGGCCTCTCCGTTATTTTTCTCGGAGAGCATCTCAGCCTATGGATAGCGGGCGGATCGAGTCTGATCCTGGTTGGCGGGATTCTTCTGGTTAGCGAGAAGGGTGAAGATCGGAAGAAAATTCCGCTCGTTTATTATCTTGTTCCGCTCCTTACGGCTTTTTGCTTTGCGCTGACTTTTCTCATCAGGAGGTACGGATTGGCATGGATTCCTTCCTCGCCGCTGGGGATGAGCGTGAGCAATGTAACGGGCAGTATCGTTATGGCAGGCGGCTTGTGGCTTCGGGGCGGGAAGGGGGCGCGGTTTCAGAGTTGGGGCAGTGTGCCAATAGTCCTGCTGGGAGGGATTCTGAATTCCGCCGCGGCGTTGTGTTTTTGGACGGCTATTCATATGGGGCAGATCGTTCAGGTGGTCCCCATTAACCGGCTGTCAGTACTTTTCGTGATATTGCTCTCCTGGCTTTTCATGCAGGCCGAGGAGGTCATTACCTGGCGGGTCGTGTTGGGAGGCGTGTTTTCGGTGGCCGGAGTCTTCGTAATTGTTCTCTGACCCGGCAGGTATGAAGGGCAGCTCTATTCCGAATGCCGGACCTTGTCGTAGCGCCGCCGAACGGCGTTGATTACCGAAAGGTTGCTCGTCATGATCGGAATCTCCGGAAATCGGGTGCGAAGTTCCGGAAGAGCACGGACGGCGGGCAAATTGGTGCAAGAAAGAAATAAGCAGTCCGCCTCCTTGAGTGTTGTGGAATTCACGGTTTCATCGATAAATGAAATAATTTTCTTTGCTCCCTGCCTGCCGATTTCGAGGTTGTCGGTAATTCCCATTCCGCCGATTGCGAGGATTTCGTAGCCATCCTCCCCGAGGCTGGCGCCGACCGCATCCGTCAAATTTTGAACGTAGGGTGTAATTACAACCAGCTTCTTGGCTCCGAGCAGGGTAAACTCCTCTGACAGTGCCGATAGGATGGAGATGGCCTCCGAGCCAGTCTCATTTTCAATTTGCCGCATAATCTTGCGGTCGTGATCTTGCCCGAACAGCGCGCCTCCCGAGGTGCAGCCGAAAACGGTTAAATCCGGTTTGACGGTCGAAAGATCGAGGTTGGCCCGCTGGAGCCACTTTTCGATCATCACCACCTCGGCCTCCTTCGTCGTTTCGGGAAGGAGCATCCGCGCAGTGGCGATTTCAACTTCCTCCGGCAGTTCCCGGTGAAAATCCATCTCCATTGTCAAGTTGGAGGAGGGAACGAGCAGGCCCACCCGAAGCGTATCACTCTGAGAAGTCACCGGGTTCCCCCTTCGGTATTAAGTATATAAATCATGCCGCCGAAAATTCCGACTACGATTTTGCCGTTGCTCCGAAGGCGGCGCCCTGAAGTACAACGAATTCCTTTTTCCGGATCATCGAACGATCATTGAAAGGGATGTTTATTTTCCGCCAAACCTTTTCCTGAGCTTGGCTTTTTTTTCGGCGGACAACCCTTTGAACAGGGACGACTTTTTAAGTTTTTCCTTTTGAGATCGAGAGAGATTTTTCGCCCCGCTAATGCCGCCGCCCTTCAGGAGTCCTGCGGCCTTGATTTTATCCAGATCGCTTTTGTTCAATCCCAGTTCCTGGGCCTGGTTTGAAATGTACATGAATGTCAGGTTCTCGATTAGTTTTCCGGGGCCGCCCGCCAGGAAAAACGAGACCACAAATGCGATGACGATGGTAACCGCGCTGATTGCGCCGAGTTGCTTGGCGGTGTGCCATTTGGCGGAGTCCAGAGCGGACATTTTTCTCCGGTGCTTTCTTCTCTCCGGTTTTTTCTGGGTCTTTGCGGTGACCTTACCTTTATCCGGTTTTACGGTCCCGGCGGTCGTTTGCGCCGGCTTAATCGGCTCTTTTTGTTTTTCCTGGTAGTAGCGGCATTCTCCAAAGCTCGGGAGGCAAACCTCGAGTTGGGTGTCTCGATCGATCTTGTGGTACCCAATGGTGATTGTTTTAAACCCCCTTCTTTTTTTTGTGGTTTGGCCCCGGCATATGTTCCGGGAGGAGGGGTGATTGTAGGGAAGGTCTCGGTCCAGTGCGCTTAGATAGGGACAGTGTTGGCCGCCGGATATGGATTTCTTCCTTGAACCACCAATGGAAATTCCGCCTGATTTAAGGCGTCGTTTATTGAAGCCTCGATGGCTTTCTTGGGCCATTTCTCGCCTCTAATCTTTTTTTGAGAAAATAAAATAATAAAAAGCCCAAGAGCCGCTGGCAAGGCGAATTATACCAGATTTTTAATCCTGCTCCGCCATGCTTTTTTCTAGGGTTCCGCGATCTCCGGACTCCACCCCAGCTCGGCCTCACACCACCCCGCCGCGGCCAGAAGGTCGGTGTCTTTCCACCGCCTTCCGACGAATTGGATTCCAAAGGGGGTTTGATTATCCCCCCGGCCCAGCGGAAGGGTCACGGCGGGGAGGCCTGTCTGGGTGGCCGGTTCATTGAAGAAGGCGCTCCCGGTGGACTCTTCGGCCAGTGCGGGAGGCTCCTGAAATGAGGGGAGGATGAGAATATCGCAACCGCCCATCATTTCGTCCAAATCCGACCTGAGGCGGCCTCGCCGGCGAAGACCTCGTGCGTACTCCATCGCGCCCGTCTTAAGGCCATTTTCCACCAGGGCCCGGATCACGGGGCGGTATTTCTCCGCATGTTCCGAGAACATTTTTTCATGGAAGGCCGCCCCCTCTACGGCCATTATCATCCGGTGGGTGTCGTGGAGTTCTTGAAAATCAAGGGGAAAATCGATGTCCTCCACATCGACGCCGCTTTCGGATAGCCGATTCACCCCCCGCTCTATCCATTCGCACACCTCTGCCGGCGCGTATTTTCGGACCCCCTCCCTCGGATAGTGTGCCTTCCGGGGCTTTGAGGGGGCGAAAAACTCGAAATCGGAAATTTCGAATCCCCGGGTGGTCTCATCCGCCGGATCAGCCCCGGCCAAATGTGGAAGAAGGAGGGCTGCGTCCCTCGCCGAACGCGTTATCGTTCCGATATGGTCGAGGGACCAGGAAACTTCAACTACCCCTGTCCGCGATACGAGGCCGTAGCTGGGCTTGAAGCCGATGACGCCGCAGTAGGCCGAGGGCCGAAGGATGGATCCGCCCGTCTGAGAGCCAAGGGCGGCGGGCGTCATCCCGGTCGCGACCGAAGCAGCCGATCCACTGCTCGACCCGCCGGGGCTATGCGCGAGATTCCATGGGTTTCGCGTCTCGGAGGGGTCCCCGGTCGCAAACTGGGTTGTTATGGTTTTACCCAGAATAATCGCACCGGCCTCCCTGAGTCTCGAAATGCAAAATGCGTCTTCATCGGGGACATTTCCCCTCAGTATCGGTGAGTTCGCCTCGCAGGGAAGACCCTTGACGTTGATAATGTCCTTGATTCCGAGCGGCGCGCCGGACAAGGGACTTTGCTTTTCGCCGCGTGAGCGGCCGGAATCAATTTTTTGGGCCGTGGAGAGCGCTCCTTCCCTGTCTTGTGCGGCCCAGGCATGGACCTTGCCCTCGCAAGCGTCGACTCTTTCGAAAAGTGAACGGGTCCAATCCTCCGCCGTCAAATTTCCCTCGGAAATTTGGCCCAATCCCTCGGAGAGGGTCAGTTTCCATGGCTCGGTCACGATGGCCTCCGATCTTTTGTTCTTTTTCATGAAAATGAAATCGAATTGCCAGAATACTCCATATCTGGCCTCTACGGTAGAATGTCCGGATCATGAATTTTAACCCAGGAGGACATGAAAAATGATAGTCGGAAGCGGGGGAGGGATCGGGCGTACGGTGGTGGCCCGTTTTGTGGTCGGCGAGGACTTACTCGCATCGATGACACAGTTGTGCCGGGACGAAGATATCCGGAACGGAATTATCCTGACGGGTTTTGGGAGCGTCTCCAGGGCGGTGGCCTCCGGCGCGGACACCGATCAATTTCCCCCGAAGAAATTTTACGCGATTGACCGATCCGAAGGGATCGAGGTATTGGCCGTCAGCGGTGTAATCGCCGATTATCATGTGCATGCGCATGTGGCTTATTGCACGAAATCGGATTCCTTCGGGGGCCATCTTGAAAAGGGAAATATCGTCTTCAGCCTGGCCGAAGTCGCGATAGCCGAGGTCGAGGGTTTTAAACTCAGGCGCATGCGCGACGATGTGACTGGCCAGCGTCTCCTTCAGGTGGTGGATTGCTATGAAGGGCTTCCCAATGAAGACGAAGGAGGAAGCCTTCACGACGTATCGAGTCACCTCGATTAGGAAAAGGCACTGCTGCGAGACGTTGAGTGGAGCTTTCGCCCGTTTCAAGGCCAAACGCCTGGAATAGCCGCTACCGCTGCCTTTCCGTGCACGAATGCGCGCGATTTTTCAAAATTCTCCAAATCGCGAAAAAAATCTAATCAAATTATTACAAAGGCTTTACGGTCCGATAACCAAAACTTTCGGTTTTCCGCCTATTGTTTTCCATGAGGGACGGACATATGGAGAAAGTTAAGTGACCTGAAATGCTCCGACTATTCCAGGAAGCAATGAGGAATATACCCACCACTTCCCGCGGGTGCGGGAAGTGCGAAATGCGTTTCCGCATGCCTGTCGCCAGCCTTGGAATTCTTGCGCATCTCTGCTCAAGGTCGAATCCCCCCTGTTAATTTCACACATCCGCACATAACGGCCGGCAGCGGAACGCATCTTCCCCGGAGTCTTGAAGATGCTCGCCCCGTTCGTTTCGCTTGAGCCACCCTACAAATTCCGGCCGAATTAATAGTGCAGAAACGCTTCATTCACATCTCAATCCGCGTTATGATCGCCTTCAATTTGCTATTGAGTCACGGACCTCACGGAGTTCCCGGGGCTGGTGGGGGAGGAAAATGCGGCGTTTCTGGAATCCATCTCAGTGGGCGGGGCTGATGCCCAATGGCGCCGGAGAAATCAAGCCCAACCATTATCGCGACATGCTGAAGGTGGTCTGGCGCAACAGGGATCAACTTCCCTTTGCCTGGAGAATTCTGCGGGATGGCGTATGCGATGGATGCGCTCTCGGCACGACGGGTCTTCGCGATTTCACCATGGAGGGGATTCACCTATGCATGACGCGGCTGAACCTTCTCCGCCTGAATACAATGGCGGAGCTGGACGTTTCGTGTCTCGAAAATATCGATGGCCTGAGTGGGTTAAGCGGCTCCGAACTCAGGGAATTGGGCAGGCTTCCCTATCCGATGATGAGAAAGCGCGGGGAGCCCGGATTCAGGCGCGTCGGCTGGGAAGAGGCGTATGGGGTCATCTCCGATCGCATCCGGTCGATCGACCCGAGGCGGCTGGGTTTTTATTTGACATCGCGCGGAATTACCAATGAAGTGTACTACGTTGCCCAAAAAGTGGCTCGTTTTCTCGGGACCAATAATATCGATTATTCCGCGCGCATCTGTCACGCCCCGAGCACGATCGCACTGAAGCAAAGCCTCGGCGTTGCCGCCTCGACCTGTTCTTATAAGGATTGGCTCGAGACGGATCTGCTGGTTTTCGTCGGAAGTAATACACCGAACAGCCAACCCGTGACGACGAAATATATCTATATGGCCAGGCAGCGAGGGGCTCGGGTAGCCGTCATCAACCCTCACCGTGAACCAGGGCTCCAGCGCTATTGGGTTCCTTCGGTGTTTGAAAGCGCGATGTTCGGAACCAAGCTGGCCGACGATTTTTTCTCGATTCATACGGGCGGCGACGTGGCATTCCTGAACGGCGCCTTGAAGCACCTGATCGAAATAAATGCGATTGATGAAAAATTCATCCGGGAAAAAGGCAGGAAATTTAAGGAATTAAAAGGAGCTCTTGCCGATCAGTCATGGGCGTTTTTGGAAAAACACGCGGGCGTTCCCCGGGGGGAGATGCAGCGGTTTGGCGATATGTGCGCCTCCGCCCGTTCAGCCGTGTTTGTCTGGAGCATGGGGGTCACGCAGCATGTCTTCGGAGTGGAGAACGTCCAGGCCATCATCAATCTTGCCCTTTCGCGTGGTTTTGTCGGAAGAGAGAATTGCGGCGTGATGCCCATTCGGGGGCACAGCGGCGTCCAGGGAGGCGCCGAGGTGGGTTGTGTCCCCACAAATTTCCCCGGCGGGGCGGCCATCGGCGAAGACTCGGCCGGGGCGCTTGCCGAAATCTGGGATTTCATGCCCCCGGTGGATGCGGGTTTGTCGGCGGTTGAAATGGTCGAGGCATCGCATTCGGGTGAAATGGATGTTCTTTATTTCGCGGGAGGGAATTTTCTCGAAACCCTTCCCGAACCGGATTTTGTCCGGGAGGCCCTCGAGCGCATTCCCCTGCGCGTCCATCAGGACATTGTGTTGAATTCCGCCATGTTTACGGAGGCGGGCGAGGCGGTTCTTCTCCTTCCCGCACGGACCCGCTACGAACAGCGGGGGGGCGGGTGCGAAACAACAACGGAGCGGCGCATAATTTTCAGCCCGGAGATTCCGGGGCGGCGGATAGGCGAGAGCAAAGCCGAGTGGGAAATTCTGATGGAAGTGGCCGAGCGCGTTTATGCCTCGAGAAAGGAAGAAATACATTTCCGGGACGCAGCCGCGATCAGGGAAGAAATCGCCCGGGTTGTCCCTGCCTACGATGGAATTCAGCACTTGAAGAAAAAGGGCGATGCGCTGCAGTGGGGAGGGGCCCGGCTATGTGAGAGTGGTCAATTTCCGACGCCGGACGGGCGGGCTCATTTTAAGGCGTTGCGGCCTCCCGCCGCCGAAATTCCGGACGGGTGGTTTTTTCTGAGCACAAGGCGGGGCAAGCAGTTCAACAGCATGGTGCTCGAAGAATACGACTCGCTCACCGGGGCGCTTCGCGACGAGGTGTTCCTTAGCCGGGAGGATGCCGGGCGAATCGGGCTCGGAGATGGCGCCCCCGTTCTCTTGAAATCCGAGGCCGGGGAGTTACGAGGGCGAGTCAAGGTGATGCCCATCCGTCCCGGCAACGTGCAGGTGCACTGGCCCGAGGGGAATATCCTCATCAAGCGGGGCCATCGCGACCCCCGCAGCGGTATTCCCGACTATAATGCGCTCGTGCAACTATTTCCGGGAAAAGATGCGGAAAAGGAAGCAATGGCCTAAAAATATTTTTCTATCGTAGCCAGGGAGTTTATATGGAGAAAGGAGCGAGAATTCTCGTTAGGGACTGCGCCGGAGTGAAAAACGGCGAGGATGTTCTCATCGTCACGGACGAGGAGCGGCTGCCCATCGCACAAGCGGTAAAAAAGGCCGCCGAGGAGGCCGGTGGCGGAACATCTCTTGTGATATGTCCGCCGCGAACCATCGACAATGAAGAACCCGCACCGCCCATCGGGGCTGCGATGCGCCGGGCCGGGGTTATTATCATGCCTGTCACGCTTGCGCTCTCCCATACGAAAGCGGTTCGGGAGGCGATTGGCGAGGGCGCAAGGGTGCTCTCGATGACCGCCTTCACGGAGGGCATGATGCGGTCGGGTGGCCTGATGGCCGATTTTCGGGCGCGAAAACCCCTTTGCGACTCGTTGGCCGAGCGTCTGACGATTGCCCGCAGGGTGCGTGTGACGAATCCGGCGGGAACGGAAGTCGAGTTCGGCCTCGAGGGTCGGGGCGGGAATAGTCACTGCTGTATTGTTGACTCTCCCGGATTTTCCGCCGTCCCCAACATCGAGGCGAACACATCCCCGGCGGACGGTTCCGCGGCGGGCGTCCTCGTCTGCGACGGAAGCGTTCCCTACTACGGAGTGGGCGTAATCCGCGAGCCCGTCACCTTTTTAATCGAGGGCGGTTTCGTGAATAAAATCACCGGCGGTGAGCAGGCGAGATTTCTCGAGAATCTCCTTTCAAGCCAAAACGACAAGTGGGTTTACAATGTTGCCCAGTTTGCCATCGGCCTGAACCCCGAGTGCAAGGATTTCACGGGGGAGATGCTCAACGACGAAGGCGTCAACGGTACCATTCACTTCGGCATCGGCACCTCGGCGAATTTGGGTGGCGGGGTCCAGGCCAAAACGCACTTTGACGTAATCATTCGCAATCCCTCGGTATGGTTTGACGGAGAACCGATAATCGAGGCTGGCGAATTCGCGGTTGAAGTATAATTGAAGAGATGAGTCATATCCGCGTCGGGATCGATATCGGCGGCACATTTACCGATGTCGTTTTGACTGATGGCGAAAATGTCCACGTCGCGAAAGTCCTGACTACTCAGGACGACCCCGCCGAGGGTGCGCTGAGCGGCTTCCGTAAAATTCTCGCTCTGGGCGGAATCCGGGCGCCGGACGTGGGGGCGGTGACTCATGCCACGACGTTGGTGGCGAATGCCCTGGTCGAGCGATCGGGCGCGCGGGTGGGCCTCATCACGACTGTAGGATTTTCCGACACCCTCGAGCTCGCCCGCGAAAAGCGATTTGATCTCTACGACCTTTTCCTCGAAATTCCATCCCCGCTCGTTCCGGCGGACCGCTCAAAGGGCATAAGCGAGCGAACGGATGCCGATGGAAATCTTCTCTCCCAAGTCGATCTGGAGGAGGTCCTTTCGGCGGCTGCCGAACTTCGTTCCCAAGGCGCTCAGTCGATTGCCATTAATTTTCTCCATGCCCCGATGAACCCGATGAACGAGGAGAGGGCCGAGGCCTCGCTCCGGAAACGCCATCCGGGCATGTGGATCAGCCGGTCGTCCGGTATATCGCCCGAAATTGGAGAGTACGAGCGTTGTTCCACGGTGGCGGCCAACGCTTATGTTCAGCCCCTGGTTGACCGCTACATGGAAAAACTAACTGGAGGAATGAAGGAAATCGGCTTCGGCGGCAGGTTATCGATCATGCTTTCGACAGGCGGATTCACGGGGGTGGAGAGCGTTCGCCGCGCACCCATCCGGATCGTGGAGTCGGGACCCGCCGGCGGAGCGCTGGCGGCCGCCCAGGTGGCGCGATCTTGCGGAAAAGATCGGGCCATCGGGTTTGATATGGGCGGGACCACCGCGAAAATTTGTCTCATTCGCGGGGGTGAGCCGGACACGGCGAATTCCTTCGAGGTTTCCCGGACATCGCGTTTCCAGAAGGGAAGCGGCCTGCCGATTCTTGTACCATCCGTGGATCTGGTGGAAATCGGCGCGGGAGGCGGAAGCATCGCTCACGTCAATCGGATGGGGCTGGCCCAGGTGGGGCCGGGCAGCGCGGGCTCACACCCCGGCCCGGCCTGCTACGGCCTTGGCGGAACGGAACCAACGGTCACGGACGCGAATTTGCTGCTCGGCTACCTGAATCCGGATTATTTTCTGGGCGGTGAAATGCGCCTTTCGGTCCAAGAGGCTGAAAAAGCATTGGACGGGCTCGCCCGGGAGCTTTCGGTGAGCACCGAGAATGCGGCCTGGGGCGTCCACGAACTGGTATCCGAGCAAATGGCCAGCGCGGCGAGGGTGCACATCGCGGAAAAGGGGGCGGACCCTCGCCGCTTCTCTCTCGTCGCGACAGGCGGCGCGGGTCCGGCGCATGCCTGCCATATGGCGCGAAAGCTTCATGTGCGGCGGGTCGTATTCCCTCCGTCGGTGGGTGTGGCGTCAACCATCGGGCTTTTGATGGCGCGACCGCGCTCCGATGCGGTGCGTGCGTATGTTTCGGATGTGGATGAAATCGATTGGAACAGAGCCCATCGCCTCCTGGGGGAGATGGAGGCCCAGGCCCTGCGTGAAATAATGGCGCCCGAGGAAAAGGGCGAGGGATGGGAGTGGACCATCACGGCGGACATGCGCTACAGGGGCCAGTCCGATACCGTAGCTGTGCCGCTGCCGAGTGAGACGGGCCGCCTGCCCGGCGAGGAGGCGGGGATGAAAAAATTGTTCGAGAATGCGTACCTCGTGAAATTCGGGAGGAAAATGGAAGGGGTTCCGATAGAGGTGGCCGCGTGGCGCCTCACTCTCGTGGGCCCCAAGGTGGAAAATGTATTCGGCGAGTCCTTTTCTGTGGAGGAAAAGGAGACCTTTTCGAAAGGGGCGAGACGGATGTTCGACGGTGCGCGGCGGGAATTCGTGGAGGGGGTGGTTTATGATCGCTACGCGCTTCCGGCGGGCGTTCTTTTCTCGGGGCCGGCGGTCATCGAGGAGCGCGAATCGACTATTGTTATACCTGGTGACGCGGTTTTCGTGAAAGACAAATCGGGGAATATCCGGGCGACGCTGGAGGGCTAGATTTGCCATTTGATCCAATCGAAGTCGAGGTGTTATGGCGGCGGCTTATCGGGGTGGTGGATGAAGCGGCGGCGACCCTGATTCGAACATCGTTTTCGACCCTTGTCCGGGAATCCAACGATTTTTCCTGCGTTATCACTGACGATCGGGGGGAATCCCTGGTCCAGTCTTCGGCCAGTATCGCCTCGTTTATCGGCACCTTGCCCATCACCGTGCGTCATTTTCTGCGCGCGTTTCCCCCGGAAAATCTCGAACCCGGCGACATCCTGATTACCAACGACATCTGGTACGGGACAGGTCATTTGCCGGACGTGAATATCGCCAAGCCGGTTTTTTATCGCGACCGCCTGATCGGGTTCTCGGCCAGCACCGCCCACCTCCCCGATATCGGCGGAAAAATACGCTCTCCCGACGCTCGCGAAGTATACGAGGAGGGTCTTCAGATACCGATGATGAAAATGGTCCGGGGCGGTGTCGTGGATGAAACGCTTGTCTCCCTGATCCGGTGCAACGTCCGCGTTCCCGATTTGGTGATGGGGGATATTCATGCGCAGGTGGCGGCCAATGATTTTGCCGAGGGCCGGTTGATTGAACTATTGGAAGAGCATGGCTTGACGGACCTGCGTGAGTTGACCGGGGAAATTCAAGGCCGTTCGGAAAAAGTGATGCGTGGCGCGTTGAATGATTTTCCGGACGGCGTTTACGAATCGGAAGTCGAAACGGACGGGATCGATATTCCGGTTGTCGTCCGGACCCGAATCGAGAAAAAGGGAGAGAGCCTCCTCATTGACTACGAGGGCTCTTCTTCGCAGGTCGATGCGGCGATTAATGTCGCCTACAACTATACCTATGCCTATTCGGTTTATCCGGTAAAGTGCGCACTTTGCCCGGAAGTTCCCAATAACGAGGGGTGCTTTCGCCCGATTGCCGTACGAGCTCCCGAAGGAAGTATCCTCAACCCGGTTCGGCCGGCCGCCGGGGGCGGCCGCATGTTGGTGGGGCACTATCTCACGGCCGCTATTTTTTCGGCCCTGGCACCTATTATTCCCGGGCGCGTGGCGGCGCCGAGCGGGTCTCCCATGTGGTGTGTCAACTACAGCGGGCTCGACAAACATGGAAATCACACGGCGGGTCTTTTTTTCCACAATGGCGGAACGGGAGCGACCGAGCGGGAAGACGGTCATTCGTGCCTGAGTTTTCCGAGCAACGTATCCCACACGCCGGTCGAAATTCTCGAGCGAATATCACCCTTTACTTTTCTTGAAAAAAGCATCGTGGCCGGTTCGGGCGGTGAAGGGAGGAAATCCGGCGGGTGCGGGCAACGGGTCCTCATGCGAAATGATTCGGCCGGTAACGTCGCCGTGTCGTTCATGGCGGAGAGAACGAAAAATCCGGCGCCGGGCCTGTTTGGAGGGGGTCTCGGAGCCTGTGGCCGAGTGTCGATCAATGGAAGTGCAATCAATCCGAAAAAATCCACCGTCCTCGCCCCGGGGGATTTTTTGGAATTGCTCACCCCCGGCGGGGGCGGTTACGGAGAAACGCCCTAGCTGGGCGAGCGGAAAAATTTTCGAAAATTATTTATTCAAATGAAAAATGTTACCATCCCTCGGGACGATCGATTTGATGAATATGGCGTTGCGCGAAAACGGAAGGAGGAACGGTGAGTAACGGCTCACTTCGGATCGGCATTGATGCGGGCGGCTCTTTCACCCACGCCGCCGCTCTCCGTATCGAAGATGGCGCTCTGTATACGGCGCAGATCGAATCCAATCTTTCGGATCCTTCTCAAACTTTCCGTGACGCGATTCTTGAGGTGCTCAAATCGGCCGGTGCCGAGCCCGCCGACATTTTATCCATCCATCACAGCACATCCGCCGTAACGGGTGCGCTGCTTGAAAAGCGCACTCAGAATATCGCCCTTATTGTAAACAAGGGATTTCGGCATATCCTCGAAATCGGTAGGCAGAGCGTCCCCGATGGGCTCGGGAATTCCTATTTCTGGGTGAAGCCCGGCCGGGTGTTGCCCGTGGACAGGATCCATGAAATTGAAGGGCGGATTGACTCCGATGGCAAGGAAGTCACGCCCTTCGATGAGGAAGAGATTCTGGACCTCGCGTATTCTCTAAATAAAAAGGGCGTTGAAGCCGTTGCCGTATGCCTGCTTCATTCCGACCTGAATTCGGCGCACGAGACCGAAGTAAAAAAGTGTTTTGCCGGGGAATTTCCCGAGTGCCATGTGTCGCTGTCGAATGAAGTGCTCCCGGGGCACAGAGAGCACGAACGGGCTGTAGCAACCATTCTGGACGCCGCCGGCAAATCTATTTTAAATCCCTGTTTGGATCGAATCGCCGACGGTGTATCGGCTATTTGTCCGGCGTTCCCTCCGCTATCAATCGTGAAATCAAATGGTTTTGTTTCAGACATATCCAATGGCGCGCTTCGGCCACTATCGATGGCGATGTCGGGCTCCGCGGCCGGAGTGTTCGCCTGCGCGGGAGTCGCCTCCCGGGCCGGTCTTGAAAAAGTCATTGCCTTTAACGTTGGAGGTTCAATGACCGAGGTATCGATTCTCGATGGCGGTGTGCCAGGCATCTCTTCCGCCGTGCGTCTGGGAAGTCATTCGTTCGATGTTCCGGCTGTCGATGTTTCGATAGCGGAGATTGGCGGCGCGTCTATCGCCTGGTCCGGCAAGGACGGAAATCTTTTCGTCGGCCCCCGGAACTCGGGTTCTGACCCCGGTCCGATGTGTTTTGGTAAGGGAGCCAGCGAGCCAACAGTAACAGACGCATTGTTGTTTCTCGGTTATCTGCCTGAATCCGTGGCCGGAACAGGGCTCATCTTCTCGCGCGAACGGGCGGAGGATGGCATTGGCGCTATCGCCAGAAAACTGGAAGTTTCTCCTCAAGAGGCCGCCGAAAAAATTATTGAGGTTGCCGCCAGGGAGCAGGCACGGGTCGTTCATCAAAAGACGGTTCGTGTTGGCGAGGATCCGCGCGACTATGCCCTCATGGCGATTGGGGGTGCGGGTCCCCTTATGGCGGCCAAGATGGCGAAACTTTTAGGCATAAAAAGAGTAATTGTCCCCCCCTTTTCCGGATGCGGGGGCGCGTCCGGGTTGGCCGGGGCTACGATGCCTTATGAACTGATGGAGCCGTTTTCGGTTGAGTTCGACGGCGCGGCCCTCGAGGTTCTTCACAATCGCCTTGGGGATATGATGGCCAAGGCCGAAGCCGCCCTAACCGCCCAAAAGATTCCCAAAGATGCCCAGTCGGTCGAGTGCTCAATTGAATTGCGGGGCCGGAAGGACAATCGGGTAGTCACCGTTGAATTGTCCAGGGAAGATCCCCTTTCGGACACACTGGATGGTATCGCGGATAAATACCGCTCTGCGTTTCGGGATCGGTATGGACTGAATCATGACGACCGAATAGCGGTCGATGTGGTTAATTTGCGTCTCATCGCATCCGATTTTTCGAATCCCGGCCTCTCTCTAAAGATTGAACCGGGGAAGGGCGCCGAGGCAGCCCGGATAGGGGAGCGGGAAGTGGTGTTCGGTGAGGGGGTGAAACTATCCGTGCCGGTATTTTCACGCTCCGATCTTGGGAAGGGAGATTCGTATAAGGGAGCGTCCGTTATCGAAGGGCCGGGCGGAACGACCGTCGTTCCTCCCGAGGGACTTTGCCATGTAGACGAATGGGGTAATTTGCAAATTCATCTGCCGTCGCTGAATTTTCCTTCGTCATCCACCCCGGGGGAAATGGCCAACGGTCTGGGGATGGCGGATTTGGATATTATCGAGGGAGCGATTATCGCCGCAGAAACGGAAATGGAGTCCTTGATCGGGCGAATGTCGGGGTCGGACATGATGAGGGATTTGGGTGACTTACGCGCCGCTATTTTTGATCGGATGGGAAGGAAACTTACCGGGCGAACCGCCTCCGCGGTTCCCGATCCCGTGTTGACAAATTGGAAGCTTGAAGAACTTCGCGACGGCGACGTGT
>JAVEPB010000187.1 GCA_030922375.1 bacterium
ATGAGGCGTGGTCTTCCCCTGGGAGATGAGGACTTCGGCCTCCCTCAGCTTGCCGATGATCTGCTCTGGTGTGTGGCGCTTCCTGGACATGGAATATCCCCCCAAGTTGGGCGGTTCATACCGAAAGAGTATCGAAAATCCGCTGCTTCAGCATGGACAAACGTGAGGGGGGCACGTCACGGTCATCCGCGTGTCCTCGGGAAAGGTCGGAAACATCCGGCAGTGGCTGGACTACGTGGGCAGGGACCACATTCACCATCAGCTGAGCGCGCTGGGCCTGTCTAACCGCCAGACCGTTTTCTTCATCTACCTCATCGCAAGCTCGCTGGGGATTTCGGCAATCGTGCTGCGAAACGGCCAGCTGGTGGACGCCATCCTGCTCGTCCTCCAAAGCTTCAACATCCTTTTCATGATGGTCATTTTGATGCAAAAGGGCGCGGAGAGAAAAACCAAGGACGGCGACTGACTTCGCTCACCCGTTGACCAGCCGAACGAGCGGGACCTCCCCGTGATAGTCGATCACGCATAAAGACCCAAGACCCAATTCGACCCGGAAGAAATTATCGAGGGGCGCCCCGAGCGCATCGCAAACGATCACCCGGTTCACCGCCGCGTGCGCCGCCAAGACGGTCACGCGCCCGGCGCCTTCAACCCTCAACCCCTCTACCGCCGGGCGCACCCGCGCCGCAAGGTCCGACAAAGACTCCCCGCCCGGAGATTTCGACGTGAGAAAATTATCGAAATGCCGGTGCATCCGCTCCGGGTCTCGTTCCATCAGCCCCTCGTAGGTTTCTCCCTCCCAGTCCCCGAGGTCGAGTTCGCTGAGACCGTCGATGATCCGGTTCTCTCGAACGACCGCGCCGCCCGGGCCCGGCGCTGGCGCCTTCGTCCGGGAGATTTCCGCCCGGAAAATTTCAGCGCTTCGGCGGGCGCGAAGAAGCGGGCTCGACACCACCGAAATCTCGGCGGCGCCGTTAAGCCAGCGGGCCGCCCGCTTGGCCGCCCCGCGCACCTGGGCCTCGCCGGGGGGGAGGAGATCCACATCCGTCCGTCCATAGAGAAGGCCCTCGGCGGAACCGCCCGAGGCGCCATGACGAAGCAAAATGAGCCGCGCCGGCTCGCCTTCTTTTCCGGGAAATGTCGTGGTCGGGTCCTGGACCTTTTCGGTCACATCCTGTTTCCTATGGAGATTTTCAGCTGACAGGAACGGCGGTAAACGGGGGCCATGCCGGAGCGGGCCTCTCGATCCGGCCTAATCAACGGCCGCGGCCAGCCGCCTATTCTTTCACCGCGACGGAAATATCCCGAATCCCCGCGGAAAAGCTGATACCCATGATCCGCACGATGAAACCGTAATCCAGGCGCTTGTCCGCCTTGATGATGAGTGTGCGCCGGCCGGGCGTTCGCCTGGCCTCCATGAGGCGGCGCTCCAGATCATCGATCGTAATGTCTTTTCCGTTAAGCGAAAGCTTTTTTTCGACGCCGACCTCGAGGAGGAAATTCTCCACCCGCTCGACCTCGGTGCTCTTCTTCGACTGGGGAAGGAGGATATCCATCCGGCGGGTGAAATCGACGAAGGAGGTCGAAACCATGAAGAAAATCAGGAGCAAAAATACCACATCAATCAACGAGGTCAGCTGGAGGCTGTAGTCCTCTTCGGTCTTCGAGGCGAAACGCACCTATTCCTCCTCCCCGAATTTGGGCTCCCCGGCTTCGGAATTGCGGACTTCGGGTTCCCCACCTTCGGAATTTCCGCCTTCGGAATTCCCAGCTTCGGAATTCCCAGCTTCGATATTCCCGGCGGGGGCCGTCCTTTCGGCGGGGCGTATCGATGCTCTCCGGGGGGTTCCATCCTGCCCCGTCTGAACGGCGATGATATGGAGGAGTTCGAACGCAATGGTCTCGATTTCAAACAGAAATCGTTCTCCCCGGGATCTGAAAAAATGATAGGCCGCGAGCGAGGGAATCCCGACCAAAAGACCCGCCGCGGTGGTGAGGAGCGCCTCCGATATTCCCTCGGCGACCAGACTCGGGTTTCCGGTTCCAAACTGGCTGATCACGGCGAAGGCCCGAATCATCCCGACGACGGTTCCGAAAAGGCCGAGCATCGGAGCGAGGTTGGCTATCACACCCAGGGTGCGCAGGTTCCTCGAAAGAACCGTGGCCTCATGCTGACCCGTACCGACCATGGCGCGCTCCATTTCGCCGATCCCCAGGTGGCGCCTGGAGAGGCCCGCCCTGACGACTCGCGCGAAAGGCACCTCGAATCGCTCGCAGAGCCGGGTAGACTCCTCGAAATCCGCCCGTAACAGATAATTTTCGAGAGTGGACACCAGTTCGTTCGGCAGGATCTTTTCGCGGCGAAGGAATATCAGCCGCTCAATAACAACCGCGACGGTAATGATCGAGCAGAGCCCGATGGGAATCATCGTGTAGCCGCCCTTCGTGAGAAGCTGCCACACATCGGGAGAAAAAACCGCTTCCGCCCCGGCGACCGCCGCCGCATCGGCCAGGCCGGAAACCAGTAAAATCGACGCACCCGTCAGAATCAATATAAGAAGGCCCCTCACGAGGTTTTGTCTCCTGGTCATGAGCGACCACCCTCTACCGGAGTTAAAGGGAAAAAAGGAGCGGTTGCTTCCCCCGCCCAGGCGATCTCCTGCCCAAAGACATCCCGGCAAACCGGAACCAGCGACTCCGCAACTTCGCCAAGCGGCGGAGCCTCGCCGATGAGTTCTTCGAGCGATGTCACACGGGCGCCCACCTCGCCGCAGGGATGAATCATATCGAAAAACCGGAGATCGGAAGTGATATTAAACGCCACCCCGTGCATCGTCACCCACCTGCGGGCCCCGACCCCGAGAGAGAGAATCTTCCGCCCCCCAGCCCAGAGACCGGGCATATCGGCACGGCGCTGTGTGGTGATACCCATGGCCGAGAGATACCGGACGAATACTTCCTCGAGGCGCCGGCAGTGGGTATGAACATCTCTTTCCCGCCGGCGCAGGTCGCAAATGGCGTACATCATCAACTGCCCGGGCCCGTGGTAGGTGACCTCCCCGCCGCGGTTGATCCGGACCAGGGGGATCTCCCCCTCGCCCGAAGGTGGGCGGCGGGAGAGGACATTGGCCTCCGAGCCGCCCGTCCCGAGAGTGAAAACGGGGTCATGCTCCATAAATAAAAGTACATCCTCGCAGGTCTTGCCCCCGGCGCGGTCTTCCCAGATTTTTTGCTGAAGCTCCCAGGACTCCTCAAAGGGAACGCGCCCCAAAAATGCGGCCTGGACGCCCGGCAACCCGTTGCTCCCTGAGAGATCACTCAAAATAAACCGCCTCCGCTCCCACCAGACTCCCCAGTTCGGCGCTGAGTTCGTCCGTAGGAGCGACCACGAAATTTTTCCCGGCCGAGATTTCGACCTCCCGGTCATCGAAATGAAGAAATAGAGACACCGGGCAATCGCCCGGATGGCGGGTCAGGACATCGCGAACCGCGCTCAGGCAGCTGAACCCTTGCTCCTCCGGGTGAATTTGGAGAACCATTCGCTTGGCGTTGTCTTTTTCCCACTCCGAGAGAAGTCCGATGGACTGAATCAACACCTGGATTCCGTCGTCCGAGACCTCGGCGTTCCCCTCGATGAAAACGGGCTCTTCCGTATCCAAGACGTGATAATTCTGCTCGAAGACCTGGGGAAACATCGTCATATCCGCCGTGCCCTCCTGGTCCTCGACCAGGAGCGTCGCCATCCGCTTGCCGGCGCGGGTGGTGCGTGCCTTGGAGGACCGGATGAGCCCGGCCATCCGCACTTTCCGGGAGGACTCGATCTCGCCGAGTCTCCTTGAGTCCATGTTCGTAAAGCGGCGGATGACCCCCTCGAAATCGCTCAGGGGATGGCCCGAAACATAAAAGCCGAGCACTTCGCGCTCGAAACCGAGTCGATCCTTGTCCGCCCACTCCGGGACATCCGGCAGCGGAAAGGCCGCCAGAGAATCGTCCTCGCCCGAAAACAGGCTCCCCTGACCGGCCGCCACGCTCTTTCGCTCCCGGGCCGTGGCCTCCATGACCGCCTCGAGCGCGGCCACCGCCTGCCCCCGGCCGAGGTTAAGGCTATCCGCCGCTCCCGCCTTGATGAGACTCTCCACCGCCCTTCGGTTGAGCTGCTTGTGGTCCACGTTGCGGCAGAAATCAACCAGGCTGCCGAAGGGGCCACCCGTTCCCCGGCTCTCCAGGATGGCGTCCACCATCCCTTCGCCAACGTTTTTGACCGCCGCCAGGCCAAAACGGATAGAAGTGCCCTCGACGATGAAATCCTTCTCGCTCGCGTTCAGATCGGGCGGCAGGACGACGATGCCCATTTCGCGGCACTCGGCGATATCCTTGATCACCTTGTCGGCGTTGTCGCGATCGCAGGTCAGCAGGGCGGCCATGAATTCGCGCGGATAATGCGCCTTGAGGTAGGCCGTCTGGAACGCGATCAGGGCGTAGGCCGCGCTGTGGCTTTTGTTGAAGCCGTAGCCGGCGAATTGTTGTATCTGATCCCAAAGGTGCTCGACTTTTTTCCGGTCTTTTTTCCGCTCCACCGCGCCCTCGACGAAATCGCGCATCTGCTCGGCCATGAGCTCGGGGCTTTTCTTCCCCATCGCTTTCCTGAGCACGTCGGCGCGGCCCAACGAAAATCCCGAGAGGGCGGCCGATATCTGCATGACCTGTTCCTGATAGACCATGACCCCGTATGTGCTCTCCAGGATGGGCTTCAGCTCATCGAAGTAGCAGTTAATCTCCTCGCGCCCCTGTTTCCGCTTGATGAAGGTATCGACCATGCCGCTGTTGAGGGGTCCCGGCCGGTAGAGGGCCACCATAGCGATTAAATCCTCGAAAGTGCTCGGGGCGAGCTTGCGAAGGTACTCGCGGATTCCCCGGCTCTCGAGCTGGAATATACCCGTCGTCCGACCGCTCGAGAGAAGCCGGTAGGTTTCGGCGTCATCGAGAGGCAATGTATCGAGATTGACCTCCTCCCCGAGCCCGCGAACCAGCTTGATCGCCCGATCGAGGACGGTGAGCGTTTTCAGGCCCAGAAAGTCCATCTTGAGCAGACCCAGCCCCTCGACATCCTTCATGTCGAACTGCGTCACGAGTTCGCCCCCGCTTCCGGTGCTCTTGTAGAGCGGGACGAAGTTGGTGAGCCTCGAGGGCGCTATCACGACGCCGGCGGCGTGGGTACCCGCGTGGCGTATAT
This sequence comes from bacterium, assembly GCA_030922375.1. Lineage (GTDB taxonomy): Bacteria > UBA8248 > UBA8248 > UBA8248 > UBA8248 > UBA8248. The sequence goes on from JAVEPB010000187.1 coordinate 5,234, forward strand.
TCCCTTCCAGGTGCCGGGAGGTCTGTATCAGTTTTTGAATTTTCGGATCGCGGGCAGCCGCCTCCTTGAGGCGCGGCTCCTTCTGAAGCGCGTCCTCGAGCGTGATCTTCAACTCGTTGGGCACGAGCTTGGCGATGCGGTCCACCTCGCCGTAGGCCATGTCCATGACCCGGCCCACATCTCGGAGCACGCCCTTGGCCAGCATGCTGCCGAAGGTGATGATCTGGCAGACGTTCTCGCTCCCGTACTTTTCCTGTACGTAGCGGATCACCTCATCGCGCCGGTCCATGCAGAAATCGATGTCGATGTCGGGCGGGCTGATGCGCTCGGGGTTCAGGAAGCGCTCGAACAGCAGGGAATAGCGGATCGGATCGATTCCGGTGATGCCGAGCGCATACGCCGCCACGCTGCCCGCCGCCGACCCCCTTCCGGGCCCGACGGGTATCCCCTCGCTCTTGGCGTAGCGGATGAAATCCGAGACGATCAGGAAATATCCTTCGTAATCCTGGGAGTTGATGACGTCGAGTTCCATGGACAGCCGGTCGCGATAGCGCCCGGCCTCCTCGCCGCCGATGGAGAGTTGCAAGAGGCGCTCGTCGAGCCCCTCCTCGGCGAGCTTTCTCAGGAGGGATTTTTTCGTCTCCCCCTCGGGGGTCTCGAAGTCGGGGTAATGGTTTCCACCGAAGCTGAATTCGAAATCGCACTGTTCGGCGATGGCCAGCGAATTGGAGAGCGCCTCGGGCGCCTCCTGAAAAAGAGCCTCCATCTCGTCCGCCGTCTTCAGGTAAAACTCCTCGCTCTTGATCTTCATCCGTTTCTCGTCGTTCAGGGTTTTCCCCGTCTGGACGCAGATGAGCACCTCCTGGAACTGGTGATCCCCCCGGTTGAGATAGTGCGTGTCGTTGGTGGCGATGAGGGGAAGGTCGAGTTCCCCCGCCAGGGAGATCACCTCGGGGACGACCTTGCGGTCCTCCTCCATGCCGTGATCCTGTATTTCGAGATAAAAGCGCCCCGGAAAAAGTTCTTTATAAAACGTCGCCGCCTCCAGCGCCGCGGCCCGGTTATCCTTCAAAAGGGCGTCGTTCACCTCGCCGCGCAGGCAGGCCGAGGTGCAGATCAGCCCCTCGGAGCGGGATTCGAGCAACTCCCGGTCGATCCGGGGATAATAGTACATCCCCTCGGTGAATCCGGCCGTCACCAATTCGCACAGATTCTTGTAGCCCTTCTCGTTTTGCGCGAGGAGCACCATGTGCCACGAGCGCGCGGCGCCCCTTCCGTTCCCCCGGTCGTGGCGGCTTCCGGGCGCGACATACACCTCGCAGCCGATGATGGGCTTGACCCCCGCCCGCCGCGCCGCCTGATGGAACTTGACCGCCCCGAACATGTTGCCGTGATCGGTCAGCCCCACCGCGGGCATGCCGAGTTCCTTCACCCGCGCCATCAAATCATCGATGCGGGTTGTTCCGTCCAAAAGGCTGTACTGGGTATGAAGATGAAGGTGTACGAATTCGGCGGCCATCGCCTACTCCCACTCAATGGTGCCGGGCGGTTTCGAGGAGATATCATATACGATGCGGTTCACGCCGCGGACTTCGTTGATGATTCGCCGGCCCGCGGCGTCGAGCAAATCGTGGGGAAGGCGGGCCCAGTCGGCCGTCATCCCGTCCTGGCTGGTCACGGCCCGAAGCGCCAGGGCGTTTTCGTAGGTCCGCGAATCGCCCATCACCCCCACCGTATTGACCGGAAGAAGGACGGCGAACGCTTGCCAGACCTTATCGTACCAGCCCATTTCCCTGAGAGCGTCGATGAAAATCGCGTCCGCCTCCCGGAGCGTATCGGCGCGGCCCGCCGTTACCTCGCCCAGTATCCGTACGGCCAGCCCCGGTCCGGGGAAAGGGTGCCGCCAGAGTATATCATGGGGAATCCCCATCTCCTCGCCCGCGGCGCGGACCTCATCCTTGAAAAGCTCGCGCAACGGCTCGAGCAGCTCGAAGTCCACGCGCTCCGGTAGGCCGCCGACATTATGGTGGCTCTTGATGGTGGCGCTGGGTCCCTTGAAGGACACGCTCTCGATCACGTCCGGATAAAGGGTGCCCTGCGCCAGGAACTTGAACCGGCCCAGTTTCTTGGATTCCTGCTCGAAGACGCGGATGAAGGTTTCCCCGATCCGCTTGCGCTTTTCCTCGGGGTCGGTCACGCCCGCGAGGTCGCCCAGAAAACGCTCTATCGCATCGACGGGGTGCAGATTAACCTCCAGGCGATGGCCGAAGGTCTGTATGACTTCCTCGGCCTCCCCCTTTCTGAGCAGACCGTTATCGACGAATACGCATGTCAGGCGGTCCCCGATGGCGCGGTGAACGAGCATGGCCGTCACAGATGAATCCACGCCCCCCGAAAGCCCGCAAATGACCTTCTCCCCGCCCACTTGTTCCCGGATGCGCTCCACCGATTCATCGATGAAGGAGCGCATCGTCCAGTCCCCCGAAAATCCGCAAACGCCGAAAACGAAATTCCTGAGAATCTCCTTTCCGCGAGGGGTATGGACGACTTCCGGGTGAAACTGGATGCCCCAGAGACGGCCGTTCTCCGACGCCATCGCCGCGACCGGCGAGCCGTTCGAGTGCGCCAGTGACCGAAATCCGGGGGGAGGCTCCTCGATCGAATCCCCGTGACTCATCCACACGGTTTCGGCTCCCGGGGAGCCCTCGAAAATACCGGCGGGATCATCGACGACGAGTTCGGCCCTGCCGTATTCGCGTTCGTGCACCGCCCCGACGCGGCCGCCGAGCAGGTGCGTCATCAGTTGCATCCCGTAGCAAATGCCGAGAACGGGAATTTCTTTTTTCAGCAAACCCGGGTCGATGGTCGGAGCATCTTCGTCGTGCACGCTCGACGGCCCCCCGGAGAGGATGACTCCCCGGGTTTCCCCGGTGAGCAAGTCTTCCCACGGGTGGGTGCAGGGGTGAATTTCGCAATACACGCCCAGCTCCCTGATCCGCCGGGCGATCAACTGCGTGTATTGGGAACCGAAATCGATGATTAAAAGCTGTTCGCGCATAACTCTCAGCGTGTATAGAATTCCTGGAAAAGAATCCCCCTGACCTTTCCCTGGACAATTTCCCGGTCGAGCTTGGCAACCAGCCTGCGGCGTATCCGTTCCCGCCGGCCGGGGGTGGCGAGGTCGCTGGGCGCTAGACGATTGTAGTGAAGATAAATCGCTTCGCGAATCAACGCCCGTTTCGAATTAAATTCCGAAGCGGCCGCTTTGGTCGACACCAGAAGGTTCAGCGAAAAATTCAAAAATACCAGTTTGGGGAGCTTGCCGCCGCTCCGCCCCCGTCTTCCTCCCCGAAGCGGGATAAAAAACGGATGATTAACCGGAACGGTCAGGGTTTCCCCGGTGTCCACGGGCGGAGGCGCGGCCTTCCGGGGTGCCGGCCGACTGGGCCGATCGGGAACCTTCTCGGGCTCGGGCTCGCTCGTGTCTTCCTTGCTTACCTCTTCCCTTACTCCTTCCTTTTCCTCTGCCTTTTCTTCGGGCTCGGGCTTCGGTCCTGCGATTTTTGCTACAAAAGAACCTTCCTTCCCCTTTACGGTTCCTTCTTTTTCCTCCTGCTGGGGGAGCCTCACCGTTCGAAGGTCTCGTTTGGCCTTTTTGGGGATTTTCTCCTCCGGTAAAACCTTGTCTTCTTTTTCCTCGACCTTCGCGGTTTTAACCGGCTCCTCGGTCGGGATCAGCCCGCGGCGGGCAATAACAGCGAAGGTCCAGCCCAACGCCATAATCAGAATCACGCCTACAACCGGAATCGCGTAATACTGAAGAACCGGAACTCCCTTTTTCTGCTTTTTATCCGGCTCCCCTTCTTCTTCCTCCTCGAAATCCTCTTCCGCCCCGAAATCCTCATCGGGCGCCGGAGCAGGCTCTTCCTCCTCGGCCGGAGATTCGGGGGTTTCAAAGGGAGCTTGGTCCTGCTCGGTTTCGCCGGCCTCCGCTTCCGCGGGAGCTTCAAAATCCTCCTCATCACCCCCGAGGAAGAGATCGTCGGCTGAGTCTATCTCTGTTTGTCTGGGTTCGTCCGCCATGACTATCTACCCTGAAAAGGGCTCCCCGTGAGCGAACCTTAGGGCGGCTTCGGGCGGCCTTGGGAGTCCGCCCTTGGTCCTGCATGAAACAAACTTACCGGCACACGGGCGGGAAGAACTCCTAATCGCGCTGATAATTCGGTGCCTCTCGCGTGATGAACACATCGTGGACATGGCTCTCGCGAAGCCCCGCTGATGTAATCCGGATGAATTTCGCCTTTTTGCGCAAATCCTCGATGGTCCCGCAGCCGGTGTAGCCCATACCGGCGGCCACACCGCCCATCAGCTGGAATATCGTTGCCGAGAGCGAGCCCTTGTAGGGGACCCGTCCCTCGACCCCTTCGGGAACCAGCTTGGATTCACTGAAATGCTCCTCATCCTGGAGGCCGTTCTGGCCGTCCTGAAAATAACGGTCCCGGCTGATTCCCGAACCCATCGCCCCCACCGAGCCCATCCCCCGATACACCTTGTAGGTGCGCCCCTGGTAGAGGACCTTCTCGCCGGGGCTCTCCTCCACGCCCGCGAGGAGGCTCCCGATCATCACGGCGTGCGCACCGCTGGCAAGAGCCTTCACAATATCTCCGGAATATTTAATGCCGCCATCGGAAACGATTTTTTTTCCTTTTTTCTCGGCCGCCGCCGCGCAATTCGCCACCGCCGATAGCTGCGGAACCCCGACGCCGGCCACCACCCGGGTCGTGCAGATCGACCCTGGACCCACACCGACCTTGACGATATCGGCGCCGGCCGAAATCAAGTCGCTGGTTCCCTCGGCCGTGGCTACATTTCCTGCCATGATGATCGTATCGGGAGATTGTTTCTTGATAGCCTCGACCTCACCGAGAACCCGTTCGGAGTGGCCATGGGCGCTGTCCACCACCAGCATATCCACACCCGCGGCGACCAGGGCGGCCACGCGGTCCTTTCGGTCGGCCGAAACGCCAACAGCCGCCGCGACCTGAAGCCTCCCGTAAGGGTCTTTCGCGGATTTCGGATACCGCCTGACCTTTTCTATGTCCTTGAGCGTGATCAGTCCCTTGAGATTGAAATCCCCGTCCACGACGAGGAGTTTTTCAATCCGGTGCTTGTGAAGCATCCCCTTGCTCTCTTCAAGCGTTGTGCCCTCGGAAACCGTGATGAGATTCGAATGGGTCATCAATTCCGAAACCGGGCGATCCAGATTCGACTCGAAGCGCACATCGCGGTTCGTCAGGATTCCCACGAGTTTTTCTTCCTGGGTAATCGGAACGCCCGATATATGGTAGGACTCCATCACATCGAGCGCTTCCTTGATATTCTGGGTTGGCCGCATCGTAATCGGCCTGTGGATCATCCCGCTCTCGGAACGCTTCACCCGGTCCACCTCGGCCGCCTGGCGCTCCGCCGTCATATTCCGGTGAATGACCCCGATCCCGCCCTCCTGGGCCAGGGCGATGGCAAGTTGAGAATCCGTCACGGTATCCATCGCCGCGCTGAAGATTGGAATTCCCAGATCCAGGCCCTCGGTCATCTCTATCCGGAAATTCACGTCCTTGGGCAAAACGCCGGATCGCGCGGGAAGGAGCATTACGTCGTCAAATGTCAGGGCTTCTTCTACAGGGGTCCTCAACATTTCTTGATCGGCACTCCAGCTAGGGGAAAAGAATAGAACCGGTTTCAAAAAGGGCGGACATCCGGATGCAACGTCCTTGGTCGGCCCGGCGGGATAATCGCCGGATCGCGCCTTGGACTCATTAGCAATCCCGGAGTATCAGACAGGCGGCGAAGGTTATAAATCCTTCACATTCATACATTTAGGAGGCGGAAAAGAAAACCGGTGAACACGAACCCGACCGCCAAAGGGAATTTTCCGCCGCTCTCATCCGATTGTCAAGGCGGGGCGATGGGGGTGGCACGCGGGCTACCTCAAGAATCTGCGGCGGACAGGACCCTCCGTCATCAGGAGCATGATCGGCCGCCCGTGCGGGCAGGTCCATCGCCCCGGCGTTTTGTCGATTTCCTCCACCAGGGAGGCCACCTCCTCGGGGTGGAGGGAATGCGCCGCCTTTACGGCGCCCTTGCAGCTCATCCGCGCGATGATCCCATCGATAAGGTCCGGAAAGCTCATCGGCTCGTCCAGATCCGCGAGGCCCTCCACCACGCGGCGAACCGCGCCAGCCGGATCGCGGTCGGCCAAGAGAGCGGGAACGGCGCGCACCAGGTACTCCCCCACCCCGACGAATTCAAGCTCGAATCCGGAGCGCTCGAGCGTCTCGGCGTGCTCATCGAGCCGCAAGGCCTCCTCGGGCCTGAGCGAGATGCTCTGAGGCACCAGCGCCGCCTGACGCTCCACGACACCGGTCCGGAATTGATCCCGGAACCGGTTGTAGAGGACCCTTTCGTGAGCGGCATGCTGGTCCACGAAAACAAGACCCTGATTCGACTCGAACAGGAGAAAACACTCCGCCCACTGTCCCATATAGCGGCACTCGCTTAATCGGACCGGGCAGGAGGGGTCCGGCGGGACAAGGACCCTGTCCAGCGGAAACGAGCCGTGCGGCAATTGCCGGAACGCAGGGTCCGCCGCGGCTACCTCATCGGCAGAGAGGCGACCCGGCCCGGCGTTAAGCGGCGAAATACCGTCAACAGGCGAGACGCCGGCCGCCACCGCCGGGAGCGGACCCTCCTCTCGAACCAGGGTTTCCGCACCGCTATCCATCCCCGGGATATACCCCCCTCCCCCCAACAGGTCCGGCCCCCGAAACCCGCCGGGCCTCGAAGCGCCAAGGGGGGGGGTTGGGATTCCCAGTCCGTTCGGTTTATGCACGATCAACCGGGGGCGCCGGGGAGGCGAGCCGAGTACGGACATCACCGAATCGTGCACGAAATCGTGCACCACGCCTCCGCGCCTGAACCGGACCTCTTCTTTTCCCGGGTGAACATTGACGTCCACCTCCTCGGGGGCCACTTCCAAAAACAGGGAGAATACCGGGTGCCGCCCGCCCGGCAGGAAGCTCCGGTAGGCTTTCGAAATCGCGTGGACGAGAAGGCGATCCCGGACCGGTCTTCCGTTCACGAAAAAGTACTGACTCTCGCGGTTGGACCGGGTAAGCGTCGGGGCACCCGCCCATCCGCCGAGGCGAATTCCGTCGCGCTCAGCTCCGGGAATTTCAATCAAATGGGGAAGCGATTCCTTCCCGAGAAGCTCCGCCGCCCGCTCCAGGCGCTTTTCGGTGGTTTTTAAATCGAAAAGAGTTCGGTCCCCGTGGCGGAGGACAAAACCCGTGCCGGGATGCGCCATGGCCGCGCGGCTGACGACCTCGGCGCAGCGGGCCAGCTCGGTATTTTTCGTTTTAAGGAATTTCCGGCGCGCGGGCACATTGAAAAAAAGCGAGCGAATATCGATCTCGGTGCCCTCGGGTGCGCCCATCTCGACGGCACGGATTATCCGCCCCCCCTCGATTCGCACCTCGCTTCCAAGAGGCTCTCCGCGCCGGCGCGTGGTGAGGACCACCTTGCTGACCGCCGCGATGCTCGGGAGGGCTTCACCCCTAAACCCCAGCGTCACTACGGCGTGCAGGTCCTTTTCGGAGGAAATTTTACTCGTGGCGTGACGCTCGAAGGCCAACAAGGCGTCATCGCGGCCCATCCCTTCCCCATCGTCGCGCACCCGGATCCTTCGGGCGCCGCCCGACTCCAGGTCCACGGAAATGGAGCGGGCCCCCGCATCCAGGCTGTTTTCGATCAATTCCTTCAAGGCGGACGCAGGCCGCTGGACCACCTCTCCGGCGGCTATCTTGTTCGCCAAATTCTCCGGCAAAACCCGTATCCGGCTTGCAGAATCCATCGAAATACTCCCGGGGCGTGAAAGCGATAATCCCTGAATATAGGGGTTATGTCAAGGTTCATACCACTATATTTTGTGGTTTTGCCAATAGACCACGATGCAGGACTGAATTCCGGGCGTGACAGGCTGCCCTCTGGGGTGTAGATTTGGGCCGCTATTCAATGCCCATTATCCCGCGTTCACCATGAGAATTTCCATGAGTACGGATAAAGACGGATTTATCAGGGCGCTAGAGGTCATGGCCCGGCTCAGGGCGCCGGATGGATGCCCCTGGGATCGGGAGCAAGACCACAACACCCTCAAACCCTACCTCATTGAAGAAGCCTACGAAGTCATCGAGGCGATAGACTCGGGGGATTTGAAAAAACTGCGCGAGGAGCTGGGCGATCTGCTCCTTCAGGTTATCTTCCATTGCCAGCTTGCCGAGGAAAGGGGGGATTTCGACGCCTTCGGTGTCGCGGGGGA
>JAVEPB010000188.1 GCA_030922375.1 bacterium
CGCTTTTACGACCTGCTGGGAGGGGTCGAGGTGGGCGGCCTGATTGATTCCGACGAGATCGCCCCTGATCCGGGCGATAAAATCCTTGGCGACCTTGAAGTTGACGTCCGCCTCGAGGAGGGCCAGCCGGATCTCGCGGAGAGCGGCGTCGACCTCGCGGTCTCCGAGCACGCCCCGGGAACGTATGTCCCTGAAAATTCCGGTCAGGCGATCCCGCAAACCTTCAAACATTTAGCCCTCTTTTCCGCCCCCCGGCGGCAAAGGGTGACCGGGGCCGGGGGCCGCCGGTAAGGTCCAGAAAAACATGTTCTTATAAGGGAAATCCGGGGTCATTTCAACAGGCGTTTCAGCCCCCGCCCCGAATGGCCCTGATGGCCTCGGCGTAGTCGCCCGCGCCGTATACGGCGGAGCCGGCCACCAGGATATCCGCCCCCGCCTCGCGGATTTCGGCCGCGTTGCCGGGTTTGACGCCCCCGTCCACCTCGAGCAGGGCCGGGAGGCCCTCCCGGCCGATCCGCTCCCTCAGGGCGCGGATTCGCTCCACCGAAGCGGGGATGAAGCTCTGGCCCGAAAAGCCGGGGTTCACGCTCATCACCAGCGCCATGTCCACATCCCCTAAAACCGCCTCGACGGCCTCGAGCGGGGTCCCGGGGTTCAGGGTCACCCCGGCGCAAACGCCGAGGTCGCGTATTCGCCCGAGTGTGCGGCGGATGTCGGGCGAGGTCTCGACGTGGACGGTGAGAATATCCGCCCCCGCGCCGGCGAAGGCCTCCAGATACTTGTCGGGCTCTGAGATCATCAAGTGCACGTCGAGGACCAGCTCCGGCGAAGCCCGCCGCGCGGCCTCCACCCCGAGGGGCCCGACCGAGATGTTGGGGACGAAATGGCCGTCCATGACATCGAAGTGGAGCCAGTCGGCCCCCGCCTCGGCGACGGCGGCGATTTCCTCGGCCATGACCTCGAAGCGGCAAGAGAGCAGGGAGGGCGCCACGCGGATCGGACCACGCGTCATATCCGGTTTCGGCATCTGTGGGTTTCCTAGTGGTCTTGTTCTTCGATGAGTTCGTCGTCGAGATAAATTCTCGCCCAGGTTTTGCCTTTGACGGGGATCATGAGATGAATCTCCTCGCCCGCGCGGACCTCCCGGTCCAGAGCGTCTGTTTTCTCTCCCCCGGAATCGAGCTCGACCCGGAGCCGGCGGCGGGGCCGGCCGGGCGGAACCCGGTAGCGCAAGACGCTGAAATTGCCCACCAGCGACTGGGAGCCTCGTGCCACGTCCGCATGCACCCGCTGGCCCGCCAGGACGCGCTGGCCCACCTGCGGAATCTGGGCCACGATGGTGCCGCGCTTCGTCCCCTCCCGATCCACATAGCGCACGCGCCCGACCGTTAGCCCGACCTGCCTCACCCGGTCGAGGGCGGTGTTGATCCCCTCGCCGATGAGCGCGGGCATCGCGTAGGCCCGTTCCCTGGGCCCCTGGCTCACGAGGAGGACCACCTGGTCCCCCCGGCGGACGCTCTTGCCCTTGGGGGGCCATACCCCGAGCACCTCGTCCACGCGCCTTGCGGGGTCGAACACCCGCTCGACGGGGCCGACGCGCAGGCCCCTCAGCCGCACCAGCGTCTCGGCACGGCTCAGATCCTCGCCCACGACAGCCGGTACGGCTACATCGCGCGCGCCCCGGCTGATGACGAGCGAGACGGTTCTCCCCCTGCGAATCCGCCCGCCTCCGGCGGGCAGCTGGCTCACGATGTGGTTCTGGGGCACCTCGTCGCTGAAGGCCCAGCCGCTTACCTCGAGGGGAATCCCCCGCTCGCTGAGCATCTCGAGGCCGCGGACGATGTCCTGGCCCACCACCCTGGGCAGAGCCACGCCCTCGCCCCCGCGCGAGACATAGATCGCCCCGAGGCCGGCCACCCCGCCCAGGGCAACCAGAAAGACGGTCCAGACGATCCCTCTGAAGAGCGTGCGGATCATGTTCACCCCTCGCGCCGCCACCTGACGGCGAAAAACCCGTCGAGCCCGAGTCCGCTCTCCGGGAGGATGCGAAGCGCCCCATCCTCGCCGGCGAAGGCGCGCGCCGCGTCGGGAAGAGCGGCCACCCCCGGATTGCGTACAAACCCCTCGCGGTCCATCGACCGGGCCACTTCGTCGGTCTCCTCGGGCTCGTTCGTGCAGACCGAATAGGTGAGCCATCCGCCCGGACGCACGGTTCGGGCCGCTCCCGCGAGTATTTCTAACTGCGAGGCCCGGTGCCGGGCGAGGTCTTTTTCCTGAATTCGCCAGCGGGCGTCCGGGTGGCGGCGGAACACGCCGACCCCCGAGCAGGGCGCGTCCACGAGAACGGTGTCGAACGCCTCGCCGAAGGCGGGATTTCCCGCGTCCATCGCGACTACTCGGACCGGGAGAGCGATTCTAGCACAGTTGATTTTGAGCCGCCCGAGCCGGCCCCGGGAGTTGTCGGCGGCTGTGACCACTCCCTTTTTTCCGGCCATCCAGCCCATCACCGCCGCCTTTCCCCCCGGCGCGGCGCAGGCGTCGAGCACCCGGTGGCCCGGCCCGGCCCCGGCGAAACGCGCGGCCAGGCTGGACGACTCGTCCTGGACGATGAACGCCCCCCCGGCGAAGGAAGCGGTCTTCGTGAAGGAGGGCTGCCCGCCGCCCTTGGGCTTTATCCACAAACTGTCGGGATCGACGCGGCCCGGTTCGGTCTCCACCCCTTCGGCGGCGAGTGTTTCGGCCAGCGAGGCGGCGTCCGAGACCCAGGGGTTCGCCCGCAGGACCACCGGCCCCTCGGCATTGTTCGCCTCGCACCGCGCCCGCGCCGCCTTGGGCCCCAGGGCGGCCAGCCAGCGGCGAACCAGCCAGCGGGGGTGAGACTCCCAGACGGTGAGGCGATCCTCGATCTTCTTCGGAGGGCACAGAGGCTCCCTCGACACCCGGCGAAGAACGGCGTTCACCAACCCTTTCGCACCGCGTCCTCCCTCCTGCCCGGCCAGGTGCACCGAGGTGTTCACCGCCCCGTGGTTGGGGACCCGGTCCATGAACATGATCTGGTAGGCCCCGAGGCGAAGGGCCTCGCGCGCGGGGCCGGAGAGACGCCCGGCCGGCTCGGTCAGGAAACGCTCGTAGGCCGCGTCCAGGCGGCCCCGCCAGCGAAGCGACCCATAGAGGAGTTCTCGGAAAAACGCGCGGTCCCTCGCCCCGAAATCGCGCGGCGAAATACGATCGATCAGATTTTCGGCGTTCGAGGGCCGTCGGCCGAAGGCGATGAGCGCCCGGTGGACCGCCTCGCGGACCGGGTCCGCCCCCGATTGGATCGAGATCATGGTCGGGGAGGCGGGCGACGCCGGCCGTTTATTTTTTTTTCGCCCAGAAGCGGTGCGCTTCGAGGCAGGGCGCTTTGAGGCGGCGCTCTTTGAGGTAACACCTCTTTTTGGTTTCGCGCCCCGTGGACTCAAAACCCCTCCCCCCCCAGCACCGCGCCGCCGGCGAGCGGGCGGCCCCTGAGATAGTCCGCCGCCAACATGCGCCTCCCGCCGGGGGGCTGCACCTCGAGCAGGACCAGATCCCCCTCACCGGTCCTGACCCGGAGGCCGCGCCCCTCGGGCGTATCGGTCACGCCAAGCACCTCGCCGTGCCCGGCGCTGGCGCCCGATTCCGATTCCAGTGGGTAGGCCCGCCAGATTCGTATTGCACCAGCTCCAGATTTGGTTCCGGCGCCGGGCCAGGTCGTCTCGGCCACCGGCCAGGGGCGCAGCCCGCGCACCCGGAGGTCGAGCGCCGCGGCCGGAGCCCCCCAGTCGAGCGGAGCTTCCTCCTTGGTCAGTTTATCGGCCCAGGTGACGAGAGTAGAGTCCTGCTCCCTTTCATCGGCCTCGCTTCTTTCGAGTTGTTCAAGGGTTTGGACGAGAAGGCGGCCGCCCGCCTCGGCTAGCCTGTCGTGAAGCGACTCGGAGGTCTCTCTCGGCCCCACCGCCACGGCGGCGACTCCCAAGATTGCGCCGGCGTCCATCTCCTTCGCCACCCGCATCGTACAGACTCCGGTCTCCTCGTCGCCGGCGAGCAGCGCCCGCTGGATCGGAGCCGCCCCCCGCCACCGGGGAAGCAGGGAGGGATGGACGTTCACCCCGCCGAGGGGCGGAACACTCAGAAGTTTTCCGGAGAGATACTGCCCGTAGGCGACCACCACGGCGGCGTCGGGCGAGAGCGGGGCGATATCGGCGGCGCGCACCCGCTCGGGTTGACGGACTTCGAGGCCGCGCTCGAGGGCGCGCACCTTCACCGGCGGGGGCGTGAGCTTTCGCCCGCGCCCTGCCGGGCGATCCGGCTGGGTGAACACCGCGGCAACTTCGACCCCGGCGGAGAGAAGCGCCTCGAGCGAGGGCAGCGAAAACTCCGGCGTTCCCATGAAAACCACGCGCATCGAACTTCCCCCAAAATGACAAGCGCACAGCATCCCTCTCATACGCAGTGACACTTCCAGGGTCAAACGGGAAACAGGCCGGAATGGGCTAAAGGGCGGGAGCGGCCTTGGCCAGTTTTTTCAGGCGGCGTTTGATCAGCTCCCGCTTGACGCGGGTCAGTCGATCGAGGAACAGTTTGCCGTCGAGGTGTTCGATCTCGTGCTGGAGAACGCGGGCGAGGCGGCCCTGGGCGTCCAGGAGGATTTCCCTTCCCTCGAGATTGAGCGCCCGCACGCGCGCCCTCTCGGGCCTGGTGATTTTCTCAAAAATCTCGGGGAGGGAGAGGCAACCCTCGTCGGCCTCGATCTCCTCCCCCTCGAGGGCCTCGACCTCTGGGTTCACGAGGACGTGGAGCTGGTCCGGATCCTCGCCAATCGAGAGATCGACGACGACGAGCCGCAGGGCCTCACCCACCTGGGGGGCGGCGAGTCCGACGCCGGGCGCGTCGTGGACCGCCTCCACCATGTCCGAGACAAGCTGCTTGATCCGGCCGTCGATCTCTTCAACGGGCCGGCACTTCTTCCGCAGCATCGGATCGGGATAGGTGAGAATCCTGAGTTCCGCCATGATTGACCGCCGCCTTAGGAAAATGGCTCAAAATCGGCCGAGGTGTCCAAAAAATCATCGGTTTCGCGATCCGTCTCCCCACCCGTGCCGCCGGTCTCCAAGCCCGTGCCGCCGGCGCTGGCCAAGGCATCCTCAACGGCCCGGATGCAAACCCCGGCCGGGAAGCCACGCCCCATGAGAAACCGGAGCAGCCGATCCCGGAGCTTATCCTTTCCATCGAGCGCCCTCAATCGCTTCTCCGCCGCCCGGAGAGCGGATTCGGCCTCGCCCGCCTGACCGTAGCCCTCGGCCAGCGCGGCCTCGGCGATTTCCGTGGATACGCCGATTCCCCTGAGTTCGGCCGCCATCGCCCGGCGGCCCATCGGCCGCGCCTGCAGACGGCGGCGGACCCAGCTTCGCGCGGCGGCCCCGTCGTCGATGTAACCGTTTTGCTCGAAGCGGTCCAGGAGGGCTTCGATATCCTCGCCCGGGTATTTCTTGATCCGAAGTTTCTTGCGGAGTTCGGCGCGGGTGTGCGAGCGGAGGGTGACGATCCGAAGGGCGGAGGCCTCCAACCGCTCGCGCGTGGAGAGGGCTCCGTTTCGGTGGTTTTTTCTTTTATTATTTTCCGGGGGATGGTCCAAAAAACTCAAGCGCGAGGTCCTCTACTACCAGTGCTGCACGCACCGCCCGTGCCATCCGCGGAGCACTCATACGCTGCGGGCTCGCCTCGGACGGACATGTCTCGGGCGGGTTCGTCTCAAGCGGACACGCCCCAGGCGGATGCCCGGGGAAGGGTTTCAGTTAACGCGGGGTGGCCGACTTTTCGGTCCCGCCGGTTGGCGCCGGGCCGGCTTGCGCCGCGTCCTTCCCGGCCGCGGCGTCTTCTGGCGCAGCCGCCCCCTCGGGCGCGGCGTCCTCGGGCGAAGCCTCCCTCTCGGGCATGATGGCCGCCCTGAGGCGGGACTCGATTTCGGCATAAATGTCCGGATTCTCCTTCAGGAAGCGCTTGACGTTCTCCCGGCCCTGGCCGATGCGCTCCTCGCCGAAGGAATACCAGGCCCCCGACTTATCGACGATCTCCTTCTCGACCGCCAGATCGAGCACGTCGCCCTCGCGCGAGATCCCCTGGCCGAACATGATGTCGAACTCGGCGGTGCGGAACGGGGGGGCGACCTTGTTCTTGACGATTCGCACCCGCGTGCGATTGCCCACGTTCTGATCGCCTTCCTTGATGGCGGCGATGCGGCGGATATCGAATCGGACCGAGGAATAGAACTTGAGGGCGTTCCCGCCGCTCGTGGTCTCGGGGTTTCCGAACATTACGCCGATCTTCATGCGGATCTGGTTGATGAAGATGAAACAGATGTTCGATCGGTGGACAACGCCGGTAAGCTTGCGGAGGGCCTGGCTCATCAGCCGCGCCTGGAGGCCGACATGGTGATCCCCCATGTCGCCCTCGAGCTCGGCCTTCGGGACAAGGGCGGCCACCGAATCGATCACCACGACGTCCACCGAGCCGCTGCTCGCGAGAATCTCGGAGATTTCGAGCGCCTGCTCGCCGGTGTCGGGCTGCGAGACGATGAGATTATCGGTGTCCACGCCAAGCGCCTTGGCATATACCGGGTCGAGGGCGTGCTCGGCGTCGATGAACGCCGCCATCCCGCCCATTTTCTGCGCCTGGGCTACGATATGAAGGGCGATGGTGGTCTTGCCCGACGACTCGGGCCCGAAAATCTCGAGGATGCGGCCGCGCGGGACGCCGCCAACCCCGATCGCGGCGTCGAGCGAGATCGATCCGGTCGGTATCGTCGGCATCGATTCGACCATCGGCCCCTCCCCCAGGCGCATGATCGAGCCCTTGCCGAACTGGCGGTTGATTTGCGTAAAGGCCGATTCGAGCGCCTTGTCCTTGCGCCCCTTGTCTTTCGCGTCCGGCGTCTTGGGGGACCCGTTCTTCTGGCTCATCGGTAAACTCCTCGCTGGAGTGGATCGCTTCGTCCTGGGCGGGCTCGCGATCAAATCTAGGTGATCTGGCTCCATGCCTGCAACACCCGCGGCGTCCAAACACCGCGAGGCTCGATTTTTCCCGGGGTTCCGGGCCGGCCTCTTTTTCGCCGCCCGGCGGATGGCACCCCGAATCCGGCTGAAAATCTCCCAAGCCGAAAGCTTTCCAGGGCGAAAATCCTTTGGGTCAAAAACCACTTGGCCCGGAACTGAAGGGTGAAAACAATATAACAAGTTATATATCAATTATATAAAGAAATATAAGTGGCTCTCGCCCATCCAAGACTTTCGACATATATACGTGATCCGTTTAGCGAAAGTCAAGCGAAAAAATTTCCTCCCTCACCAATAATTCAGGACCACACACCCCATCCGATCTCTTTCCGCCCTCCCGTTCAAACCCCTCGCACGCGGGTCCGCCCGGCCAAATTTCGGACCCTAACCAAATTCTTACGTCCGGGAAAGGGATTATACGGCCCCCCGGGATTGTTAGTAATTCCAAGGGGGGAGAGGAGCGGCGCCGTTCCGGTCAATTCGGCTCCGCCGCTCTCTATTTCCCTTGTCCAAAGAGGAGCCGGGCCAATGACATCGCTTCAAGGCGCGAGGGCGCCTGGGTTATTAAAAGCGGACACCGAGATCTACGCCGAGGGGATGATGATCGGCCTCGTGGGGGCGCTGACGATCGCGCTGTGGTTCCTCGTCGTTGACTCGTTTCAGGGCCGTCCCTTTCTCACCCCGAGCCTGCTGGGCACCGCGCTCTTCAAGGGCGGGGGCGGCATCACCTCGCTTTCCACCCATCCGATCTCATTCGAGACGGTGGCGATGTTCACCTGGATCCACGGGATGGTTTTCGTCGTGATCGGGGTGGCCACCTCGTGGCTCTTGAATCTGGCCGAACGCGACCCGAACTACGGTTTCGGGGTGCTGCTCCTCTTCGTCCTCTTCGAGTTCGGGTTCATCTGCGTGAGCCTCATTTTCGCCGAGGAGGTGCTCGAGGCGCTGGCGATTCCCGATATCCTCATCGGCAACCTGCTGGCCGCGGCGGCGATGGGCGCCTATTGCTGGCGGCGGCACCCCACCCTCAAGATTTATCCGTAGGCGGGATTCATCCGCAGGATTCTTCCGCGGGAATAAACCTGCACCAACTCCGTTCAATAAAAATCCCCGGCTCTCTAAATGAGAACCGGGGGGCGGCGGGGTGCGTTGGCGCGTTCCCGGCTAGAGCGTTCGGCCGGGATTCCGCGAAACTGGAGCTTCCCCTCCAGCCGCTTGCGCCGGCAGCCGATCAGGTCCCGGCGGTCTCGGGCACGGCGGCGTATGGCACCCGCGCGAGCAGATAGGCGAGGATAACCATTCCCACGGCGAAGACGCCCGAACCCATGTAAATCGCGGAGAATGAAAACCCGCCCACCCCCTGTATCCAACCGACCCCCCAGGAGCCGGCGCCGATGCCGAGCATGACGGCCGAGACCATGCAGCCCGAGACGAGCCCCGAGGTTCCCGGACACTCCTCTTCGGCGAAGCTGACCGCGAAGGGCAGGCAGGCCGAGCAGGCCAGACCCGCCAGGCCGAACGCCGCGATGCTGGCGAGGGGTCCTTCCACGGCGGGGAGGATAAGAAACGCCGCCAGAATCATCGCGGGCATGACGGCCAGAAGCCAGCGCACCGGGAACCAATAAGATACGCCCGCCGCCAGAAACCGGCCCGCAGTCATCATGGCCCAGTAAAAAGACAGCGCGAAGCCGGCCCACTGGGCGGTAAGCCCTTTTTCCTCGTGGAGATAGATCACCGCCCAATTGGCGAAAACGGTCTCGCAAATGCCGTAGAGGAAAATAAAGCCCGCGAATCCCCAGACCCGCGCCGGCAGGCCCCGGATCAGGGCGGCCATCCCGCCCGTCTCGGAATCCGGCGGAGGCGGAGGCGCCCACAGCGGAAGCGCGAAAATCCCCAGCGAGAGGATAAAGAAAATACCGCCGAGCGTGGCGGGCGCGCCCCACCATGTCCCCGACTCGATGAATATTCCTATCATCAGCGGCGCAAGCGCCATCCCCAGGCCCATGATGCCGTAGAGGCCGGAGAGGGCGGCTTCGGATTTTTCGCTGAACAGGCCAGCCGCGTAAGCGTTCAGCGCGGTCAGGGTCGTTCCGATTCCGACCCCGACACCGGATATGGCCAGAATCGTCACCCAGTAGGTGATAGCTTGCGCCCCGAGAATAATCTGGGTCGAGGCCAGGGCCCCCATCGAAAACACATAGGAAATGAGCCCGGTCAGCAATATCGGCTTGAGCCCCCATCGCCTCGCCGCCGGGCCGGCGAAAATCGAGGTCATTATGGCCAGGACGATCATCGGCGCGAACAGGGAACCGAATTCGGCGTTTGAGAAATGATGGAAATCGGGGTTCTTGAAAATATTTCCCAGCGCGGGAAAGGTGACGAAACACGCGCCCTGTCCGAGCCCGGTCAGATAAATCGCGGCAATCGCGACCCCGCGTTGAGAGCCCTTCTCCATGATCATCCTCCCACGGGCAAGCCCGAGTGAATTTTCGCTAAAAAAGCCCCGAGAGGGGCGGGAGAGGGTCGGGCAGGGCAGTCCCAGTCGCGTGGTTGCGACCCCGCCGACCTTTATTACCGCTAGCCGCTTCTCTTTTCCGCGCCGAGTTCCCTAAACCCTCTCGGCGACCGCTTTCGTCAACTGAGGCCGAGTTCTTCTTCCATCTTGCGGACCAGCGGAATGACGTTTTGACCGACCCGCTCGCACTCGGAATGAAGCGGGAACCCGGACATGATCAGAAGATTGATCCCCGCCTGCTCGAACTCGACGATCTTTTGTGCGCACTGCTCGTAGGAGCCGACGATGGTAACTCCCGTGCCCGAGCGCGCCTTGCCGACTCCGGCCCACAGGTTCGGTTCCATCACCGCGGCGTTAGCCCTCGCCTTTTGGTCCAGCGTCCCGACGCTCTCGGTCCTGGAGGCCGATTCACTCCGCAGGGTCATCAACTCGGAATCGACCTGGGAGACGAGTTCATGGGCCGCCGCGAAGGCTTCCTCCTCCGTCTCGCGGGCGACGATGTGAAACCGAGTCACATACCCGAGTTTCCGGCCCGTGCCTCTCAACCGGTCCTCCATCTCCTGGACCCGTTCGGCGCACTGATCGGGGTTCTCGCCCCAGAACACGTAATAGTCGGCCCGCCGGACGCTGATCTCACGCGCGATCTCGGATGAGCCTGCGATTAAAATCGGAATATGCGAATTATGCAGCGGCTTGGGGTACAGGGTCGCGTCCTTGAGGGTGTAAAATTCTCCCTCGAAGGAGAATTTCTCCTGGGTCCAGAGCCCTTCAAAGATCTGGAGATATTCCTCCATCCGGCGGTAGCGCGTATCGTGGTCCATTTCCTCGCCGTACATCGAGAGGGGGGAGCCGCCCGTGATGATGTTCGCCAGAAGCCGCCCCCCGCTCAGGTGGTCGAGCGAGGTGAGCATGCGCGCGCATATGGCGGGCTCGATCAGTCCCGGACGGACGGCCATGATGAGCTTGAGCGTTTTCGTCGCCGTGGCGACCGCCGTCGTGTTGACGAGGGCGTCCCAGGCCGGGGCCTGCCGTCCGTAATTGACGCTCAATTGGTGTGAGGGAGACAGGATGGTGGAAAATCCGCTTCGCTCGGCGTTTTGAGCGATACGGCTGAACGTCTCGAAGCTCGGCGGATCGTCGGCGTATTTTTGGCCGATGTGGGCGGCGTCTCCGTCGCATGATAGATACCAGACCAATTCGATGGACATCACTCTCCCCCCTCTGTGGCGCCGGCCTTTGGAGGAACCCGCTTCCTCCCCCCCGGCGAAACGCCTGAATATCCACGCTGAACCACGGACAAATTACCTTTCAAATCCCTGATGTCCTCGGTCACCAATGACACAACCACACATATTTCGATATTTTGACCATAAATTACTCTTTTCTCGTATGCCTATCAACACGAATCAGCCTTAAACCGGAGTTACCCGGCGGCGCTCTCACCTTCATAATTAGGCCTATTCACCTTTTTTCGGGCTGCGCCTCTTGCAAGGACGCTGAAATGCACCCCGAAGGGGGCTACCACATCCAAAAACACGGTTCACAGGCTGAGAGCTCGGGGGTGAAGCGGGCTTACTCCTCAGGCGGGGTGAGCGCCACATTCGTCGTCTCGCCCACGATGATGTTGTCGGGCAGCAGTGCGGGCGGCTCGTCCGAGGCCATGTGCTTGAAAAAAGCGGCGGCCGCGCGCTTGTGGCGTTCGACGACGGCGTCGGGCATGTCCGGCGAGTTGCCGCGCCGCTTGAGGACCGGGCCTTCCGTTGTCGCGAGATCGTGCACGCCGTCGAAGTCCGGCACCGATCTTCCGGTCCGCTCTCCCTGCTCACGGTCCACTGTGCAATCGGCGACGACCCATCCGCCGTTCAGGTAGACCTCGCCCGCCGAGTGCCAGGGTTGGGGGCGCGTTCCGTACAACTTGCGCATCTTCTCGGGCAGGAAGGGCTGGTCGGGGCAATCGACGATCTCGAAACCGATGCGGGCCGGAACGCCCGCGGCCCGGCACAGGGCGGCGAAGGCGGCCGCCTTGTGCATGCAAAATCCCCGGCCCTCGCGGATGAAATCAGAGGCCTTGCCTTTTCCGTCGAGGAGCATCCGAAAACCGCCGGCGATGTCGAAGGTCAGGTCCCGGACATAGGCATGGATGCGAATGGCCTTCTCGGCGTCGCTCTCGCAGCCCTCGGCGAGTTCGCGGGCTTTTTCCGCAACCAGCGGGGAGTCGGAGTCCGCATATTTTCCGGGTTTCAGGTACTCATCGATTTCCATGGGTTGGTCCTCGCGGCTCGGCCTCAATAGGGCTCGGCCCTGAAAAGAGAGAGTGAATCCCCTCCCCCGCGCTATCCGCCCGCCTCGATGAGGGCGGGAAGAATTTCCTCGCCGGCAAGGCGGAGGCGCTCGGGGTTCTTGTCGAGATTCGGAATGGAGATCAGCAGCCGGCGCACCCCGGCGTCGATATACGCCCGGAGGCGCTCGATGCAGGTGGCCGGATCGCCCGCGATGATGCCCGAGTCCGGGGTGGAGGGAAAATTTCGCCGTTCGGCCTCGGCCCGGGACGGGTCTTCATCGGGAACGACCAGGACCATCACCGATGAGCGGAGCTCCGCCGGGTAGCGCCCGGCCGCGCGGCAGCCGGCGGCGAGTTCCGCCGCGCGCTCGGCGAAGCGCTCGGGCGGCCAGTAGCGTGCGTTGAAACCGTCGGCGTGGCGCGCGGCGACGCCGAGCACCTTGGGACCCTCGCCTCCGATCCAAATCGGCGGGTGCGGCTGTTGAAGAGGCGGCGGGTTGCAGTAGGCCCGCTCGATCCGAAAGTGCGCACCCTCGAAGCTGGGCTCGGGCTCGGTCCACATGATTTTCATGATCCGGACTGCCTCTTCCATCTGGGCGACCCTGACGGAGGCCTTGGGAAATTCATAGCCGAAGGCCCGGTACTCCGCCTCGACCCAGCCGGCCCCGATGCCCATCTCGACGCGGCCGCCGCTGATAACGTCGAGCGTGGCGGTCATCTTGGCCAGGAGCGCCGGGTTCCGGTAGCCCACGGCGAGCACGCTCGCGCCCAGCCGGAGGCGAACGGTGTCCCTGGCGAGGGCGGAAAGGGTCGTCCACGCCTCGAGGAGAGGGTCGGTCGGGGACGATTCCGGATCCGGGGGGCGCTCCATGGCCTGGCGGATTCTCTCCTGGCGCGGCCCGCCGGGGGGCAAGGTGAAAAAGTGATCGCACAGCCATACCGAGTGAAAACCCAGCCGCTCGGCTTCCCGCGCGAAAGCGCTCATCGGCTCGTAGGAGCGGACTGCCAGGCCTTGAGTAGTGAGCGCGAGTATCAGGCCGACTTCGACGGGTGGCTTCACGGATTGGCTCCTGGGCGGGGTGAACACCGGTGGAAATTGACATTTTCAAAGTATATTGGCGCTTTGAGCCTCCACGGTCCGGGGGGCAAGCACCGCATTCGGCGGCCACCCATGAAATATGCCCTATTCCGGGGCATGATCAACCAAAAAAGCTTGAATTTGCTCTTGATTCCAGTCGATCCACTCGCGCAGAATTTCCTCGGTGTGTTGGCCGAGCAGGGGCGGCGGGGTCATTTCCGCTTGGGCGCCCGTCATGATCCAGGGGGGGCCAACCACCCGGATCGGGCCCGACGCCTGGTGCGTTAGTTCGCGGACGATGCCCCGGTGCCTCGCCTGGGGGTCGTCGAGCGCCTCGGCGAAATCGTTCACGAGCGCGAAAGGGATGCGCTCGGCCTCGAGACGCGGAGTCCAGGCCGCTGAGGACCGCTCCGAAAAAACACGGGCCACTATCCCGTCCAGCTCCTCGCGGTGTTCGAGGCGGCCCGCCATGGTGGCGAAGCGCTCCTCGCCGATCAAATCCTCGCGATCCATCGCCCGGCAAAAAAGGGGCCAGAACCGATCGTTTTGGACGATGATCGCCAGGTAGCGCCCATCGGACGTCCGGTAGGTGTTCGCCGGCACGCGCATGGGATTTTCGTTGCCCCAGCGGCCCGGCGAAATTCCCGCCTGAAGGGTCTCCCCCATTCGGGGCCCGAGCCCGGCCAGCATCGCGTCCTGGAGGCTCACATCGATTCGCCGCCCCCGCCCCTCGCGGCTGGCGGCCTGAAGCGCCGAAACGACCGCGAACGCGGAAAACATGCCCGCCATCACGTCGGCCAGCGGGGATCCGATCATCCGGGGCTCCTCCCCCGGCAGACCCGTCACGCTCATTACCCCCGAAACGGCCTGGAGGATCGGATCAAGGCCCGGGCGATCCCGGTAGGGACCGTCCTGCCCGAAGCCCGAGAGCGAGCAATAAACCAGCCGGGGGTTCAGGGGCGAAAGATCCTCCCACCCCATCCCGAGGCGATGGGCCGTTCCTGGCGAGAAATTCTCGACGAGGACATCCGCCCGGCGGGCGAGCTCGTGCGCCGCCGAGCGCCCGCCCGGTTTCTTGAGGTCCACCGCGACGCTTTTTTTAGAGCGGTTGTTCGCATAAAAATAATCCTCGTGTTCCTCGCGGCCCTCGTAGCGGTGGACCGAGCGCAGATCGTCTCCCGTGCCGGGCCTCTCGACTTTGACTACCTCGGCCCCCATGTCCGCGAGCATGGCCGTACAATACGGGCCCGCGATGACCTGGGTGAGGTCGAGCACCCGGACCCCGGCCAGGGGCGCTTTTGCCCCGGTGTTCATTTCCCCTTCGCCGGTCATTTCCCCTTCCAGACGGGCGGGCGTTTTTCCCTGAAGGCCAGGATTCCCTCCTTGGCGTCCTCGGTGTGGAGCACCCGGTTGGCAACGTCGCGCGCGATGAAAATCCGGCTTTCAAACGGAATATCCTGGCTGCGGCGCGCCGCCTCCTTAACGGCCTGGACGGCCACCGGGGCGGACTCGAGAATTTCCCTCGCGAAGCGCTCGGCCGCCGGGAGAAGGTCTTCGTGGGGGACCACCTCGTTGGCGATCCCGAAGCGGAGGCATTCCTCGGCCGGAATGAATTTACCCCGCATCAGGTAGCCCATCGCCTGGGACCAGGGGATGTCCTGGGCGCACATGATGGAGCCGCTGACCGTAGAAATCCCCCGCTTGACCTGAGGCCAGCCGATCGAGGCGCGCTCGGACATGATCAGGATGTCCGAGTTCAGGGCGAAACCGCCCCCCTGGGCCAGGCAGGGGCCGTTGATGGCGCATATGACCGGTTTATAAATGTGCCGGAGGAAGAGGTAGAGCTCATCGTTCGACATGACCGAGCCGTCCTCTTCCGGAGGGGTTTCCAGGATATCCTTGCCCGAACAGAATACATCCCCCTCGGCGGTAATGATCGCCGCCCAAACATCCGTATTGTGCTTGATGTCGATATAGGCTTCCTGGACCTCTTTTCGCATGGCGTAGTTGATGGCGTTTTTCTTTTCGGGGCGATTCAGGGTGAGCCACGCGACATGATCCCTGACCTCGTAGCGGATTGCCTCCTGGGTGGGCATTGGTGCCTCCTTGTTTTTTCCGTGTGATCGTAAGGCGGCCTCCCGCCATGATTCCCCGCCGGACGCTCACGAATCCGATCGCCTTTTCCGTATGGAACGCCTCCAGTTTAGCCGGAAACGCAGCCATGTGCCTCCTCCCCCCGAAATTGGGGCCGGAAAGGGGGCTTTCCGTTTGAGGGAGGGAAGACACCCCATTCACTGGCCCGGCACAGCTCGAGTTCTGCTTCAGGGATTTATATCGGACTCAGGAGGCGAACGGCGTCAGGCGAGCGAAACCCTGAATAGCGGAGTGTGGACGGCCCCTTCGGGGCGGAGGTCGCTTTTAAAAAGGACGGCCTCGGTCAGGTGGAGGAGGGGCGCCGGGTCGAGCAGGGCGGCCTCGGCCTCCCGGAGTGCGGCGGCGAGGCCACCGGGCGGGCGCTCCCGACGGGTTGGGCGATCCCCCCGGGATGGGCGCTCCCGCCGGGAGCGGCGGGCGAGGGTGAGATGGGGCCGGAAGGGACGGGCCTCGGGCGGATATCCCACAGCGGCGAGGGCGGGGGTCAGCCGGGCCATGAGGGCGTCGAGGGCGGGTGAAATTTCGCGCGGGCCGGCCCAGATGACGGAGGGGCTACCGGGGCGTGGAAAGACGCCAAGGCGCTCAACCGGAAACGGGATGGCGCCTGTCCCGGCGCAGGATTTCAGTAACAGATCGGAAATTTCGGAGACGGAATTTTGGGGAATTTCGCCCAAAAAACGCAATGTCAGGTGGACTTTCGCGGGAGGAACCCGCCTGAAGGCGGCGAAGGGAGAGTGGTGATCGAAATTTTCGCCCAGGGCGGCGACAAGTTCCCCCCCCTCCGGCGGAAGAGGGATGGCGATAAAGGCTCTCATCGGTGGAGGGGCGTCAGCCCTCGCTCTCGAGCAGCGCGGCGCGCAGCATCTCGAGGGCCGAGTCGGCGGTCTGCTCCTTGACGGCAGCGCGGTCTCCCTCGAAGAGGTAGCGCCCGCTTCTCGTCCCTGAGGGGAGCGCCACCGCCATGAACACTGTCCCGACTGGCTTATCGGGGGAGCCGCCCCCGGGCCCGGCGATGCCCGTCACGGCGAGGCCCACTTCGGCGGGGCCTGGCTCGGAGCCGGCCGCCTCGGCGCGGGGCGCCCTTCTCGCGCCCTCGGCCATCGCCCGGGCGCAGGCGTCGCTGACCGCGCCGTGGGCGATCAGCACCTTCTCGGGCACCCCGAGAATCGCCATTTTCGCCTCGTTGCTATAAGTGATGAATCCCCGGTCGTAGTAGTTCGAGCTTCCCGGAACGTTCGTAATCCGGTGTCCGATCAGGCCTCCCGTACAGCTTTCCGCCGTGGTGATGCGCCATTTTTTCCGTGAAAGATGCTGGCCCAGCCAAGCTTCGAGCGATTCATCCACGGCGCGGCCCTCAAGATTACAAGTAACAAGATTACAGGTAGCCCATGCTTCGCCCCAGGGCGAGCACCCCCCACCCCAGCCCTCCGGCCACCAGATCGTCCGCGACGACCCCCCAACCCCCGGGGAGAAGCTCGATTCGCCGAAAGGGTTTCCAGATATCGAGCACCCGAAAAACCACGAATCCCGCCGCAAGATGTAGCGCCACCGGGGCCGAGCCCATCAGGCAAAGCAGCTGGCCCGCGACCTCGTCCGCCACAATCTCGGGAGGGTCCTTTCTGCCGGATTCGCGCTCGACCGCACCCGCCGACCATACCGCCAAAATTACCCATAAAAAGAAAAAAACAAAGAGCGGGGAGTTCCCCGCCTGATAGAAAACCCAATAAAGGACCACACCCACGGCAGAGCCCGCCGTACCGGGCGCGATGGGAAAATATCCGGTTCCGCACACCGTCGCGGCGACGCGGGCCAATGAAGCAGGGTTTCCCCCATCGCCTGTGGGCGGACGACTCATGGCCGGACTTTGCTTCTGACTCCGTTGAGGCGCGAGGCGATGAATTCCCGCGCCCAACGATCCGCCCCCATCACTTCCTCGAGACTATCTCCGGAACCGCTTGGGCGGCCCTCCAGGGCCGCGCCCACCAGGGCCGGAATATCCATAAACCCGATACGACCGCCCAAAAAAGCCTCGACAGCCACCTCGTTGGCGGCGTTCAACACCGTGGGGGCGCTCCCCCCCTCAACCAAAACCGACCGGGCATGGCCCAGACAAGCAAACCGGCCCGTATCCGGTTCCTCGAACGTAAGCGAACCTAGCCGGGCAAGGTCCAGGCGGGGCACTTGGCAGGGAACGCGTTCCGGATAACAGAGCGCCTGGGAGATCGAAATTCGCATATCGGGAACGCTCATCTGGGCGAGCATGCTTCCGTCCACGAACTCGGCCACGGCATGCACCACGCTCTCCGGATGAATCAGCACATCGACCTGCTCCGGCGCCAGATCGAAAAGCCACTTCGCTTCTATAAGTTCTAGGCCTTTATTCATCAGACTGGCTGAATCAATCGTCACCTTCGGGCCCATCTTCCAGGTGGGATGACGCAGCGCCTCCGACGGCGTAACACCATAGAGCGATTCCAGGGGAGAGGTGCGGAAAGGCCCACCCGAGGCGGTCAGGATAATCCGGAGCACCTCCCGGCCCCGGGGCAGTCCTGCAAGCGCCTGCGCAACGCCAGCGTGCTCACTGTCAATCGGCAGGATTGGCACCTTTCGCGCGCGCGCCCTCTGGGTGACGAGCTCGCCCGCCATGACAAGCACTTCCTTATTCGCCAGCGCGATCGAAGCGCCCGCTTCGATTGCCGCCAGAGTCGGAGCCAGCCCCGCTGAACCAACCAGAGCCGAGACAACGATATCCGCGCCCGCCCCGGCCGCCACCTCGAGGAGGCCCTCGTCTCCGCTCAAAACCCTTGACCCGAAACTGTGGCTATTACGCAAATGATCCGCATTGACCGGATCCGCGACCGACACCAACCGCGGAGAAAATTCGCGCGCCTGGTCGCCCAGCCGCTCCCAGTTCGAGCCGGCGGCCAGGGCGACAACCTCAAAACGGCCGGGATTATCGGCGATCACCCGTAGGGTGTTCTCCCCGATGCTGCCAGTCGACCCCAAAATAGCGATTTTTTTCGGCACATTCGCCTCATCAAGCAAATTTCAGCCTGCCGCGATCCATTTCAAAAAATAGTAAAACGGCGGCGCCGCGAGGAGCAATCCATCAATTCGGTCCAGAACACCTCCGTGACCGGGGATTCTTGTCCCTGAATCTTTTTTCTCCGCCGCCCGTTTGACAAATGATTCGCACAAATCGCCCACCTGGGAGAGCCCTCCCAGTATGAGGGCCGCCGCAAGCGCCCAGCCCCGGCCCATGCCCGCGATCTCAAGCCATCCAGCCAGGGCTAGCCCCACGACCGCGCCCGCCACCAGACCGCCCAGCGCCCCCTCAACCGTCTTTCCCGGACTGATCGATGGCGCGAGTTTTCGGATGCCCACCGCGCGGCCTACATAATACGCCGCGATATCGTTCGCCCAGACGACAGCGAATAAAAACACGATGGCTTCCCGGCCACTGTCCACCAGCCGAATTAATACTACCAGCGAACCGGCTCCGCCCACCCAGAGCAACCCCAAAACCGATACTCCCGCTCCGGCAAGCCCCGCCTTCCGATCACTTGTGTTCATGGAGCGCACAAAAATTCGCAAAATGATAAAAGTCAGGGCCACTCCGGGCGTCAGACCGCCGGCCCAAAAAGACAGGATCAAAAGCCCCACATCGAGCGTACCCTCCCAGCGCACTCCCTCCCAGCCGCAATGTGAGATCAGCCCTTGAAACTCCCAGGCCGCGCATAGGGCGACCCCCACCACCAGCCAGAGAAACAGGACCGGTGGAGCCGACCAAACAACAAGAAGGGTAGGAGCGCCAAGCGCAATCCCGCTTAGAACTCGAACCACGTTCCACTCATACTTTATTGGAGGTAATCTGGTCGTCGGTCAGACCAAATTTTCTCACCCTTGACTGAAAGGCGAGGATGGCGTTTTCAAACTCTCGCTCGCCAAAATCAGGCCAATACAGATCGGTGAAATAGAGTTCTGCGTAGGCGGCCTGCCAGAGGAGATAATTGGAAAGCCTGAGTTCCCCGCTGGTCCGGATCAACAGGTCGAGCTCGGGCAGGTTGGAGGTATACAGATTTCGGGCAATATCTTCTTCTTCGATTTCGTCCGGTGAAATTTTTCCAGCCATCGCCTCCCGCGCCAAGGCTTGGGCGGCATCCGCGATTTCGCGCCGGGAACTGTAGCTAAGCGCCAGGGTCAGCACCATCCCTTCCCGATCGGCTGTCTCCGTCATCGCGCGGCCCACCCACTCCTGGGCGAACAGCGGCAGATCCTCGATGTGGCCAATCGCGTTGAAGCGAATCCCCTCATCCAATATCCGGGAAAGCTCTCGTTCCAGGAACTCGGCCAGAATTTCCATCAAAGCATTGACTTCGTCCCTGGGGCGGCTCCAGTTTTCAAGGGAAAAGCTGTACAAGGTGAGCGCTTTTACACCCATCCGGCTGGCATGAGAAACGACTCGATCAACCGCCTTGACCCCCTCACGGTGACCGGCGATCCGGGGGAAAAAACGTTTCCTCGCCCACCGGCCATTGCCGTCCATGATGATGCCGACATGAGCCGGCAATCTGTTCTGGTCGATTTTGGGGTCGATGGGAAAATCCATTGGCCTTCTCTGGGCGGTCAGACTTTCAGTATTTCCTCTTCCTTGGCAGAAAGCAACTGATCGATTTGAGAGTTGAAATCGTCCGTCACTTTTTGAACCTCGGCCTGCCCTTTCCTCAACTCATCCTCCGTAATCTCCTTGTTCTTTTCCGCTGACTTCAAACTTTCATTGACGTCCCGGCGGACATTACGAATCGAGACCTTGTGCTCCTCGCCTATTTTCCTGACCATCTTCACCATTTCTTTTCGCCGCTCCTCCGTCAGGGGAGGAACCGGAACACGGATAACCTTTCCGTCGTTCGACGGATTCAGGCCGAGTTCCGCCGCCTGGATGGCCTTTTCGATATTCGCGAGGGCACTCCCGTCGTAGGGCTGGATCACGATCAGTTGCGGTTCGGGTACGTTGATGGCAGCAAGTTGATTCAGCGGAGTCATCGTACCGTAATAATCCACTTTGACATTGGCCACCAAAGAGGCGGACGCCCTGCCCGTCCGCACCCGTGAACTGTCCGCCTTGAAGGACTCCAGCGTCACCGTCATTCTTTTTTTCGATTCAGCGAGATGATCTTGAATTGCCACGACATCTCCTTCGATATTCCCGCCGGCGCCGAGTTAGGCCGAGAGAAAACTCCAGATCAATGGTTTCCCTCCGCGGTGACGAGAGTTCCCACCTCCTCACCGGAAACCACCCGAAGAATATTTCCTTCCTTCCTGAGATTAAAAACGATGATAGGCAAGTCATTTTCCATGCACAAGCTGATCGCGGTGGAATCCATCACCCCAAGGTGGCGGTTCAACACCTCTATATAACTCAACTCTTTGATGAACTTAGCGTCTTTATCCTTTTTGGGGTCGGAGGTGTATACACCATCGACATTCGTCGCCTTGAGAATGCACTCGGCTCCAATCTCCACCGCACGGAGACTCGCCGCCGTATCGGTCGTGAAATAGGGATTTCCGGTGCCAGCGGCGAAAATCACCACCCGGCCCTTCTCCAGATGCCTCACCGCTCTTCTGCGGATATATGGCTCGCAAAGCTCGGCCATGTGAATAGCGCTTTGAACCCGGGTGGGGATACCTATTTTTTCGAGCGCATGTTGAAGAGCAAGAGCGTTGATGACCGTGGCCAGCATACCCATGTGATCGCCCGTGGTCCGCTCCATTCCGGCCGCGGCGGCTTCGCCGCCACGGAAGATATTCCCGCCACCGACGACGATCGCCAACTGAAGCCCCTTTTCATGGACTTCGGCTAGTTCCTTGGCGATATCGCCCACGACGCCGTGATCGATGCCCAGGCGCATTTCACCCCCGAGGGCTTCGCCCGATAGCTTTAACAGGATGCGATAGAAACGAAGATTAACGCCCAATGACTCCTCCTATTTCTTCGGAGCGCAGAAGAAGCCGGAGGCGCGAACGGCAGGCGCGGGCGGCTACTCGGTCTCCTCTTGCGCGGTGAGTTCTCCGCGCTGAAACCGCGTGAACTGAAAAACCTCAACCTCCTCGCCCAGTTCCTTCGACTTGGCCTTCAGCAGGGCCTGAATAGTCTGATCGGGGTCTTTCACGAAGGGCTGATCCATCAGGCATACTTCCTTGAGGTACTTTTTGATTCGGCCGTCCACGATTTTGGCGATGATGTTTTCCGGTTTGCCGGTGTCCTTCGACTGAGCCATGAGAATGGCCCGCTCGCTTTCGATCGCGCTTTGCGGAACGAGATCGGAGCTAAGGTAATTCGGGTTGCTCGCCGCGATGTGCATGGCCAGATCCTTGGCCGTCTCGGTGAAGGCGTCCTGGCCGGCCACTTCGGACGAGGCGCAGCGAAGCTCCACCAAGACCCCGATGGCCCCTCCCGGATGGATATAGGAGCAGATAGCTCCAGCCTGACCCTCGGGAATTTCATAGCGCTCGCCGCGGGAAACCAGGATATTCTCCCCCAGTTTGGCAATGGCCGCCGCAACCTCTTCCTGGAGCGCTTCTCCCCCTGGATTGGGAGGAAGACTTTGGCCGCCGTTTTCCTTGACATGGCTGAGGGTATTTTTCACCAGCGCCCTGAAATCATCCGTTTTGGCGACAAAATCGGTCTCACAATTCACCTCGACGAGAACGCCCGAGCGGGCATCCGATTTCACCTCGGATTCGACGAGCCCATCGTTGGTCTCTCTTCCGGCTTTTTTCGCCGCACTGGAGAGACCCTTCTCCCGCAGAAAGCGTTTGGCCTCCTCAAGATCACCGTCTTTTTCGCGCAACGCTTCCTTGCAGTCCATGATACCCGCGCCGGTCATACCGCGCAGGTCCTTAACCATTTGAGCGGTAACTTCCATTCCCTTCCCTTCTCCTTACGGATGTTTAATCCCTGTCAATCGGTATCATTCAACCAGCCGGCTCATCGACCGTTGCCTTCTCCTCGGCAGCCGGTTCAACTTTAGCTGGGACATCGCCCGCGGGGGCTTTTTCGGAAGCCGCCGGAGGCGTCTCCTCGCCCTTCTCGGCGGCTTCTAGAATTTCCTTCGCCACATCATCACCCGCTATGGCCGCTTCGGCCTTCCCGTCCTTACGAAGAGCCACGCCTTCGCTGACAGTATCGGCCAAACGCGAGACAAAGAGGCGAACAGAGCGAAGGGCGTCATCGTTTCCGGGCAAAACGAAATCCACTCCTTCGGGATCGGCGTTGGTGTCCACCATCGAAATTACCGGGATACCCAGCTTTTTGGCTTCTCTGATCGCAATGTGCTCGTGGCCTGCGTCCACAATGAACATTGCCTTCGGAATATTTTTCATGTTCTTGATGCCGCCCAAGAATTTATCGAGACGCTGGCGATCTTTTTCCCGGCGGACAGCTTCTTTCTTGGCCAAAAGATCGAAAGTGCCGTCCTCTTTCATGCCATCGAGTTCGACGAGACGGGCAATCGAGTTTTTGATGGTGGCGAAGTTGGTGAGAGTGCCACCGAGCCAACGCACAGTGACGTAAGGCATGCCCACTCTCCGGGCCTCCTCGGCGACGATCTCCTGCGCCTGGGGTTTGGTGCCTACGAAAAGGACGTCACCGCCCCTGGAGGTCACCTCTTTCAAAAAATCCATCGCTTCCTTGAAAAGGTGAAGGGTTTTCTGGAGATCGATGATGTAGACCCCGTTTCGCGCCCCGAAAATATAGGGCTTCATTTTGGGGTTCCAGCGGTTGGTCTTGTGGCCGAAATGCGAACCGGATTCGAGCAGTTCCCGCAACGTGACGGACGCCAAGAGGACTTCCTCCTTATTCCGCCTTAAGGCAGGCGGAACCTTCGCAACTCCCCGGCGAAAGGGGTTGAATTTAAAGCTGAAATGAGTAACACCGAATTTCGCGCGGTCCCGCCCGATGCGGTCGCCGCCGCGCGGCGAGGGGAATGTCTCACAAGGGGGTATTCGATTCAACCCCCGGGGCATTTCGCCCCTCCGGCGATTCAACCCTTCGGATTCGCTCCTCGTCAGGTCCGGTAGTCGGCGTTGATGGCGACGTATTCGCGGCTCAGGTCGGTCGTCCAGAAAATCGCGCCGCCTTTTCCGACACCGAGACCGAGGGTTACCGTATATTCATGTTTTTCAATGACTTTCTTTAAAGAAGCCTCCACAGCTTCCAGCGGGGCACCCTCCCTCACAACCTCGACATCGTCGAACCTGAGCGACATGCGGGCCTGATCGAGCGCGGCTCCGCTGTAGCCGGCTGCCGCGAAGATTCGCCCCCAGTTGGGCAGGCATCCGTTGATGGCCGTTTTCACGAGAAGACTCTCGGACACCGAGCGGGCTGCCCGCCGGGCGTCCTCATCGCTGGCCGCGCCCTCGACCCGAATCTCAACCACCTTGGTCACACCCTCCCCGTCCCGGACAATGGCGAGGGCCAACTCCTTGCACACCCGCTTGAGACCGGCCTCGAAGCGTTCGAGTGCTACCTCGCCCTCGACAGAGACACCCGAGGCTCCCGTCGCCGCC
>JAVEPB010000189.1 GCA_030922375.1 bacterium
GTCGGCGAGGCGCGAAACGATTTCGACATATTCGCGGACCTCGCCGGGCGCCTCGGCACACGGGAAGCCTTCACCGGGGGGCGCGGCTAGATGGAGTGGATCAGCCACCTCTACGATACGGCCCGCGAGCAGGCGGCGGAGAGGATGGTTAACTACCCTGACTTCAATGACTTCTGGGAGGAAGGTCATGTGGAGATCCCCCCGCCCGAGGAACCCTACGTCATGCTTGCCGACTACCGGGCGGACCCGGCCGGCCGGGCGCTGAGCACACCCTCCGGGAAGATCGAAATTTTCTCCCAGAGGGTCGACGGTTTCGGATACGACGACTGCCCGGGCCACCCCACCTGGCTCGAGCCCGCCGAGTGGCTCGGCGGCGAGGGAGCGGCGCGTCACCCGCTGCACATGATCTCGAATCAACCCGTCACCCGCCTTCACAGCCAGATGGACCCCGCCGGGGTGAGCCGCGAGAGCAAGATACGGGGCAGGGAACCGGTTATAATCCATCCGGAGGACGCCGCCCGTCGGGGAATTTCGGAGGGCGATATCGTCCGAATTTTCAACGGCCGGGGGGCGGCACTGGCCGGAGCCATCATCACCGATCGGATTCGCCCCGGCGTCATTCAGCTGGCGACGGGCGCCTGGTACGACCCGCTCACCCCGGGCGGCCTTGACCGGCACGGCAACCCCAACACACTGACCCTGGACAAGGGGACCTCGAAACTCGGGCAGGGCCCCGCCGCCCAAAGCGTTTTGGTCGATATCGAGCGCTACGAGGACGAGCCCCCCGAAATTACTGTGTTCCGGGAACCGGCCAGCGCTCCGGCGGCCGAGGATGCGCCGGCTGCGCCGGACATAGCACAGCCTTAAGCCGTTTCACCCACTTACCGTATTTAGCCGGAGCTGCCTGAGGAGGAGCGTTGCGTGGAAAAGCCCATTAATCCCTGGGATGAGAAGAGCAATCTGGAGCGGACGGACCTTCCAGCGGGCGGTTACGCCCTGACGATGGAGGCCGACACCGAAACCGTCGAGGGCCAGCACCAACTCAAGGTCGGACGCGCCCGGATTCATGAGGTCTACTGCGATGAACCGCCCCGCCTCGGTGGGGAAGACCGCTACCCGCAGCCGCTCACCTATATCGCCATGGGGGTGGGTTTCTGACTGCTGACCCAACTCGCGCGGTACGCGCACATGATGAAGATTTCGTTCTCGGCAGCGAAATGCCGGGTGGCGTTCGACTGGTTCGTGAAGGGTTCGGTCCTGCGGGGGGATATCCGCTCCGGTGCCACCGCGATGAGGACCCATTTCACCGTCGACAGCGATTCGCCGCAGGATGATGTCCTAAAACTCATCCGGAATGCCAAGAACGGCTGCTACGCCGAGGGAATGGTCTCGGCTGCCATTCCAATCACGAGTACGGTGGCGCTGAACGGGGAGAATATCTCTCTTGAGGGGATAACGGAGTAGGGCGCGGCGGTGCCCCGGGTTTTCGCATTTTTTGAGAAAGAATGAATCTCTGTTTTACGTTCAAAACTATTGAAAATAAATTCTGGACAATCCGGAACTTGAAGTTGATTCGAGGGCGATTATTAATGTTATTGTTTAGCTTTCAGGAATACCCCGAAACGCCTCCTCACGGCCATGAACATCAGGAAAAGCTGTAGGGGGAAAAAGACGCGCATGAGGAGAGAGAGGCCCCTTCCGGTGGCGGTGGCGGCCTCGTAATCGCCGGGAACCTGAAGCCCGGCATTCATCAGGGTGAATTTTCCGGCATGGTAGAAAATCTCGGAAAGTGACGCCTTCGCGTTCGAACAGGCCCCCGCCTCGCCTTCGAGGATGCCGAGCCGGCGAAAATGAGCTGATCCACCGGACCGGGCGCAGGGAAACCCCCCGGTAAGAGTGGGCTGCGGGGCGGTATGGTGGACTCCAAGGAAACCCTGGAGAAAAATGGTGGCGACGAGGGCGATGAATAGCCCCTTGAACGCGCTTCCGGTGCGGACTCCGTAGCCACCGAGCATCCGGTAAAGCCCCAGGAGGCGAGCCCAGGCTCTTTCCCTGAGACCGGCGATCCCCTCTCCCTGGCGGCGAAGTAGCCCCCTTCGCCGGCGGTACTCCATCTCCGCCCACCGGAACTCCCCGGCCTCGGTGTAGTTTTGACGGGCCTCGAAGTTCTCCCGCAATTGACGGCAAAGCCCTTCGAGCCAGGTCAGAGAGGCGACGCCGGGACGCACCTCGAAGGCCCCGGCATCGATTCGCCCCGGAAATGACAGGTTTCCAGCCTTGTCCTCGGGCCAGGACACCCTCTCGAAGGAGATTTTCGAAAGTTCGGTGCCGAAAAAAGAGATTCGTTGGAGGTTGACGGAGGAAAACGACACCTCCCCGGGGCAGGCCAGAATCATATTCTCAAGGTTGACGACGCATTTGCCGCCGCCGAACATCCGGGTGCCCGTTTCCGCGCCGGAGAACCGGAGACTCCCCCCGGCCTGGGCTCCCTCGAAACTCGCCGACCCCCGGAACTCGGAGCGGCAAAACTCCGCGCCGGCTTCGAAGGCCACGTCGGTGAACCAGGCCCCGTCCTCGAAGACGCTTTCCACGAAAAGGGCGTTCTCTCCGAAACGAGTCCGCTCAAAGGAGGCGTCCTCCCCGAATTGCACCCCCAGGAAGGTAGCGTTGGCGGCGAATTCCGCTCCGTCGAATATCACGCCCCGGCCGAAGCGGGTTCCGAAAAAGCAGGCGCGGCGGTTGAATTTGGTCCGGATGAAGGAGGCTCCCACGCCAAAGGAAGCCCGGTCGAAGGAGGCGCCCTCGCCGAAAATCGCTCCCGCGAAGGAGGCGCCCTCGCCGAAATCCGCGTTGTCGAAGGAAACGTTTTCATCGAAAGTGGCCCAATGAAATCGTGCGCCCCCGGCGAACGAGGACCGGGTGAACCGGGCACCTGCTCCGAACCGGGCGTAATGAAAATCCGCCGGCGGGACCGTTCGCCCGCTCAGGTAGTCAAAATCCGCCGGAAAAACGAATCCTCGACAGTCGAGGCGGAGGCCGCTCAAATCCACGCCCGGCTTGTCGGGGTCCCATCCGAAGCGAAAGACGAGTTCGGCGAACCGGGGCTGGAAGAGCCCGAGCTTGGTGCGCAGTTCGCCGGCTTCCTCGGGTTCCCAGTGAAAGATGCAGAGGCGGCGGCCGCCGAGTTCCTTGAATTCGCCGGGATGCGGGCACCGCCGCTCCCCGAGGAATCCCTTTTGGGTGAACTCGCAGCCCGGAAAATCGTTCCTCTCGTCAGCCATCGGCAATCGCCTCTAAAAAATCAGTCCGTCCGGTAGCGGATGCTCGTCGTGCGGCTGGATTTGTTCCAGCCGGGGATTACCATGGTATGGGGCCCGGGGCTGCCGCCCGCGACGATAAGCAGGATGTCGTCCGGATCGTGAATCATCGGGACCATGCTCTCATTGTCGCTCAAATCCACCCAGCCGGGCCATTCCGCCCTGGCCGCCCCGCGAAAGCGTCCGCCCCGCTTCATCAGCCCCAGCGGGAGGCGCGCCTTCTCGAATAATATCCGCTTCACATCGCCGCGCGAAAGGCCTGCGCCCTCGAGGAAAGCGGCATGATCCGGGCTCAGGGCGACGACCATGTGCTGGCGCATATAGGAGTTGGACATCCCCATCGAGCTCATCACCGTCGAGATGGTGGTGAGGAGGCCCTCCGGCTCGGCGCTCGAGTCGTCGAATGCTTGGCGGGGCCCCTCGGCCGGATAAACGGTAACGATGTCCTCGCCCGCCTCGAAGCCCAGGTCGGCGGCGAGAGAGGGCCAGGGACTCATCTCCTCGTTCTCCCGGACGCAGAAGGTGAATTTCACCGGGCTGCCGAAACAGCTCATGTCCGAGACGCCGGGGAGGCCGCCCCCCAGGTTCATCAGGATGAGGCGCAGGGCGCGGCCGATAGTGGCGTTCGCCCGGAAGCCGGGCCCAAAACAGCCCGAGCCCGCCTGGACGCCGATCTTCTTGGCGTAGGGGCCGTTCAGGATGATCATGGGGCCGCCGGGGCCCATCGTCCCCTGAAGGCCGTTCATGTTGAACTCCTCGGCAAGGACGGCCTCGACCACCCCAAGGAGGGGGGGCAAGTAGTCCGGGCGGCAGCCCGCCATGAGGGCGTGCTGGGCGACAGTCTCGACGGTGGCCTCGTTGAAGGCCGGTGGGACGCGCCCGATCAGCTCCTCAGGCGGGCGGGCCGTTCCGCCCAGCATCCACGCGATCCGCTCCGGGGTCGGGGTGACGACGGGAAGACCGTCCGACCAGGGAAGGCCTAGAAAATACTCGAACGGGTCAGGGGATTCTTCCATCTGAGACTCCTTTTATTGATTTCAGGCCAACCGGTTTCTTTTAATGGTACACTAAAGAAAACGACAATCGGACCCGAAGCGACGGGGATTTGAGGGAAATTCCACCGGACGCGGGGATTAACCACCAAAGGAGTGAATATCATGGCGGACAGGCCGACAGAAATGGACGAGTTCCTCGACGAGCCGCGGATGGCCCGTGTATCGACCGTCAACGCCAACGGATCGCCCCACACCGTTCCCCTTTGCTACAAATTCCACTCGGACACGGGGACATTTTTCCTCAGCACGGGTTCGGATTCGGTCACGGTGAAGAATCTGAGGCGCAACCCCGCCATTACGTTTTGCATCGACGACGACGAGTTCCCCTTCCGCGCGGTGATCGCCGAGGGCAAGGCCGATGTGTCCGAGGAGTTGGGAACCGACCACGAGGGGATCAAGACGATCATCGACCAGTTCTTCGGCCCCGACATGTGGGCCACCTATAAGGAAGGCCCCGTCGCCCAGAAGATTCGCGTCCGCATCAACACTGTTCCGTCGAAATGGAAGTGGTGGGACCACCGCCGGAAGCTGAACGGCTCGGTGAAGGTGGGCTGAGGAGGTGAGAGGGGCACGAATCATCGCCGCCGCGCTGCTCGCGACGTGGGCGCTTCAGGCCGCGACCTTGATCAACGCCGGCGCCGCTGTCGTCGAGGGCAAGGGGAAATTCGCCGGTATGGTCCTCATCCCGGCCGGCCCGTTCACCATGGGGCGAAGCGGGGGGCCGCCCGACGAGAAGCCGGGCCACACCGTTCATCTACCCGCCTTCTATATCGACAAGAATCTCGTCACCTGGGCCCGGTACGCCGAGTTTATCCGCGCCAAGGGCCCCGCTGGCCCCAAGGGCGAGGTCTACCTCGACGTTGCGGACGAGGACAACCGCATCCTCCTGTTGGACGGGAAATGGATCGTTCCGAAGGAATTCGAGAGTTACCCGGCCGGCGAAATGGCCTGGCAGGGTGCGGTGGCCTACTGCAAGTGGCGCGGAAAACGCCTTCCGAGCGAGGCCGAGTGGGAGAAAGCGGCGCGCGGAACCGACGGGCGCCTCTATCCCTGGGGGAATCAAAAACCCGCGAAAGACCTCGCCTTCTTCGGCAGCTTCCGGAACGACGCCGCGCCGGTCGGCCAGTTTCCCGGGGGAGCGAGCCCCTACGGGGCGCTCGACATGGCGGGTCAGGTATGGGAGTGGACGCGTTCGCTTTACAGGCCCTATCCCTACGTTCCCAAGGACGGGCGCGAGAACCTCGATTTTCACGACGCCCGCGTCGCTCGCGGAGGGAACACCTCGAGCGTGGGCGAGGAATTGAGCTCAACCTCGAGGGTGCCGGTCTATCCCGGCCGCCTCGACGGCGGGCACCGTTACTTCGGATTCAGGTGCGCCTCGAAAACGGAATTGCTCCTGTAGGTCTCAGCGGTGCGCTTCAGGAGAAGCTGATGCGGTTCCGCCCATCCTCTTTGGCCTGGTAGAGGGCCCGGTCGGCGCGTTCGAGAAGGCCCTGGGCATCCTCCAATTTCCGGATGTACTCGGCGACGCCGATACTGCACGTGACGCGGAACTCCTCTCCGCCGGGGCCGGCGAAGGAATTTTCGGCGATATTCTTGTGGATTCTCTGGGCGATGCGCCGCGCCGAGGAGATATCCGACTCGGGCAGGATGATGCAAAACTCCTCGCCTCCATAGCGGCCGGCGATATCGGTGTCGCGAATGTTGTCAGCGATAACCTTCGCGGAGGCGGCAAGAGCGACGTCGCCGGCGATGTGGCCGTGCGTGTCGTTGACGTTCTTGAAGTGATCGATGTCGAGCATGAGGAGGCAGAGGCTGCCTTCGTAGCGCCGCGCACGCGCCGCCTCCGAGGAAAGGGCCTCCAAGAGCGCGCGGCGGTTGTAGAGGCCGGTCAGCTCGTCGTGACGGGCCAGGTTCTCGAGGAGTTTTTGCTGCTCGGCGACTTTTCTCCGCAGGTCCCGCTCCTCGGCCGCCTTGAGGATCGCCCGCTGGAGACCCTCCGGCGTCAGCTGGCCCTTGGGCAGGTAGTCCATCGCTCCGGCCTTCATGGCCTCCGCCGCAAGTTCTTCGTCTCCCTGGCCGGTCATCATGATAATGGCCGAGGAGGGAACCACATCCCGGATCTTGGTTAAAAGATTCAACCCGTTTTCGCCGCCCAGGTGGTAGTCGAGCAGCACGATTTCCACCGGACGGCGCTCCAGGATCCTCAGAGCGACGGCACCGCTCGTGGCGAAAGTAAGCTCTGGCTCCCAGCCATCGGTGATCCCCAGGTAGCGGTGGACGAGATGATGCTCGACCGAATCGTCGTCGATGACGAGTATCGATATTTTTCTGATGGCCTTGACGGCCGCCGTCACAACCATTAGCGCTACTCCGGAGGAAGAACCACAATCTGGAACCAGTAATTCTCCAGGCCCTCGACAATCCTGATGAATTCGCTCGGCGTTACGGGCTTGGTGATGTAGGAGTTCACGCCGAGGTCGTAGGTCCGGACGATATCCTCCTCCTGCCGCGAGGTCGTCAGCGCGATGACGGGCAGGCAGCGGAGGCCCGGCGTGTTTCGTATCTCGGTCAGGACCTCCTTGCCGTCGATTTTGGGCAGGTTCAGGTCGAGAAGGATGAGATTAGGCCGCGGGGAGGTCTCGGGGTACTCGTATTTTCCGCGGCGCAAGAGATAGTCGAGCGCTTCCTCGCCATCGCCGACGATACGGAGCTCGTTTTCAACCTTCCCGTTTTTGAACGCACGGCGGGTGAGCTCCTGATCGGCCGGGTCGTCCTCGACGAGAAGGATGACGCCCGGCTTTCCGTTAATGAGCCTCTCCGGACTGTTCACTGTTCGATCCTTTCATGTTGTGTCTGCTGATTGGCGGTCGTGTTGTTTCCCAAAATGAATTTGAAGTGCGATCCGGCGCCAAGCTCCGATTCGGCCCAGATTCTACCGCCGTGAAGGATGACGAATTTTTGGGCGATCGCCAGCCCGACTCCCGAACCCCCGTATTTACTCTGCCCGTGAAGCCGCTTGAAGGGCTCGAAAATTTTCTCGGCGTATTTCGGGTCCATGCCGATTCCGTTGTCGCGGACGCCAAGCACCTGGAGACCGTCCTCGGCTTCGGCGGTGAGGTGAATCCGGGGAGGGGAGGCGTTCAGGAACTTGAGCGCGTTGCCGATAAGGTTCTGGTACACCTGGGCGAGCAGGGTGGGGTCGCCCCACACCTCGGGCAAATCGTCGCGGGCGATTTCGGCGCCGGTCTCCCCGATGCGCACGGCCAGGCTATCGAGGGCCGAGTCGACGCATTTGTTCAAATCGAAGCCCTTCCCGTGAATCTCACTTTTCCCGGCCCGGGAGAGCGCCAGCAGATCCTGAATCAGATTTCGCATCCGCATCGCACCGTCGATCATTAACTCCAAGTCTTTTTCGGCGTCCTCCGGGAGATTTTCTCCCAAATCCACTTTGAGAAGTTCTCCGAAAGAAGTGATCTTGCGGAGGGGCTCCTGGAGGTCGTGGCTGGCGAAATAGGTGAACTCGTCGAGTTCCTTGTTGCGCAACTCCACCTCCACGAGCGTTCGCTCGAGCGACATTTTCGCTCTGACAAGCTCTCTGTTGAGCGATTCGAGGTTGGACGTATATTTTCTTTGGGCCTCCTGGGCCCGAATCCGGCGGGTGGTGTCGCGGACGACCCCCGTAAAGACGGGCCGCCCGCCCGCCTGGGTCTCGGACAAGGAAAGGTTTATCGGGAACTCCTCTCCGCTCTTGCGTAAGGCGGTCAACTCGCGGAGGCTGCCGACGACGCGCGCCTCGCGGGTTCGCAGATATCGGGCCAGGTGGCCGTCGTGATCCCGCGCCACAGGCGCGGTCATCAGCGTCGAGACGTTCCGGCCCACTATTTCGGAGGAGGCGTATCCGAACATTTCCTCCGCGGACCCGTTGAACGAGAGGACGATGCCGTACTCATCAATGGTGATGATGGCGTCCACCGCGGAATCCATGATGGAAGTCAGAAGACTCTCTCGGTCCCGGCGGGTTTCCTCCCCTTTTTTGGCGAACCAAAGAAGACCTGCGGTCACCCAGATCGAAAAAAGGGCGAGCAACCGGTTGGCCGCCACCATCCAGGGGATCCCACCTTCGTGCGAAGCCAGATAACCCAGCGCCACGAGGAGGGATGTAGCCCCGGCGAGCAAAAAGATGGACCCGCGCCGGGGGAGCCACCAGCCCAGAAGAACGACGCCCACATAAGGCACGCCCATCGCCACACCCAGGGGCAGAGACAGATCTATCAGAAGGATAGCGGCCGCCATAAGTGCGGCGAGGGGGTAGAGTGCCTTTTCGGTCCACTTGACGGCGCTCATCACTTCCCTTTCGGCTTGAAGGGAGACTCACCGACGATGGGTCAAAAGCCCTTCAGAGGGCGCGCTTCGGCGGCTCACCGCCGGGCAGCCCCTGCATTATTTCAAATCCGGGGGTTCCACTTGTTAAAATAGCGTTAGAAAGGAAAAAAATGATGCCGGTGGAGTGGCGCTACACCTGGGTGTTGACAATGTTTCCCCGGAGCGGGTCCTCGGGTATGGCGCTCGTGTTAAAGATCACGGGCGGCGGCGGGTCGAGGCCCGCCCGGGCCTTGGTATTGAGGAAATCGTTCGTCGCCGCTTGGATGTTGATGGCGTTGGAGACTACCTGGTTGAGTGCGGCGGAGTCGATGATGCTAATTCCCTGGGCCATTCAGGGCCGTCCGTTTTCGCCGAAATCATCTTTCATTTCGGCCTCCTTTCAAAATGTGTGTTCGATATTCCGGCCACCTACGGGCGGTTCGGTTCCTAGGCTGTCGCGCTCAGGATCGCGCCGCGCGGGGAGGCGGCGGCGTCCACGGGAGGGGGGCCGCTGTCGCTGGGCTGGGAAAGGTCGGGCTGGGTTTCCGTGGCCGCGTTCACTGGAGGCGGTCCGCTGTCGCCGTGCTGGGGCTCCGTGGCCGGATTAGCCTGAGGCGGAGGCTGCGTCTGGTTCGGCGTCCTTACGGATGCGGCGAGAATGGCCTCGGTGGAATTGACTTCCATGAAAAAAAACTCCTTCTCTTCGGGTGGCCTGTCGCGGAAGGAGTCTGAAACTCTCTCTTTCGCTCGTCAGGCCAGCAATCAGCGGCCGGGCAGGAGCCGGACCGTGTGTGAAAGCCACGTCACGGGAAGCAACTTACTGACATCTCGGATTCGGATGTTATGGATTTGTAAGGGGATTGTAATTTTTGGGTTTAAAATCCGGCGGGCGACGCTCCCCCTCCGAGCCCTGCCGGAAGGCGGTGTGGTATAAGAATCCTATCTGGAGCGGTTTCCCGTTTAACGGCTCTCGAGCGCACGGATATCGGAGCAGGGGAGATGAAGCGAGTGATCGGAAAAAGTTTGGTTGTGTTATGGCTGGCCGCCGCCGCGGGTTGCGGCATGGCCGGGATGGGGGAGAAGTTCGAGCCGATCGAGGTCGGCCTTGTGGACGTGATTCCCTCCGGGCTCACCCTTTTCGAGCAGAATTTCCGGGTTGTCCTCCGGCTCAAAAATCTGAACGCGTTTCCCGTCAAATCGACGGGGCTCAGGTTCACCCTGACGCTGAACGGGGTCCGGTTCTTGACGGCGGTCTCCGGGAATGCCGCCGAACTGCCCCGCCTGGGCGACGCCGTGGTCGAGGCCAGCGCCACGACCTCGACTTTTGGCATCCTGAAGCAGGCCATCGCCGCGCGCCCCGCCCCCCCCTCCGACTACATCATCAACCCCAACCGTCCCTTCAGCTACATCGTCAAAGGAACGGTGTTTCAGGACGATATATTTCGGCCCCGGCTCCCCTTCGAGAACCGGGGCCAAATCGATCTGCCCAAGCTAATCGGCGCGGCGAAAGGCCCTCCCGCCGGGCGGTAGGCAGCCTGTCTAGTTGTTCTTCTTAAAACCCTTGCCCGCCATGCAAGTCTCGAAGGGATCTCCCGCCCAAATCGAGTAGCTGGTATGCGATACCTGGGCAAGGGGTTTGTCCCCCAGGCCCTTCTCATCGTATAGCATCCCGGCCGTATCGGAGCACTCCTTCAGAACCGCCGTCGCCTGGCCCATGTTCGTTCCCGGCTTGGACCATGTGGTCAGGGACTCCGCGCAACCCGCCGCGAAAACAGCCAGAAGGGCCACCAGAAGAATATTCCGTGCTTTTGTCATCTCAAAAATCCCCCAGGAAAAGAATCGGGATAAATCCCCCTCGAAATGCGAATTCTATCAGAACAATATAAGCGAATAGAGAGGAGAGATCGAGGGGGGGCGGGGGCCGCCGGCCGCGGCCCTCAGACCGCCAGATATCCCCCGTCCACAACGAGATTGTGTCCGTGGACGTAGTCCGAGCGCCCGGAGGCGAGGAAGAGGATCGCCTCGGCCACCTCCTCCGGGGTCCCGAAACGGGGGAGCGGCATGCTCGCCGTCCGGTGGCTCTCGATGGCGGGGTCGGCGGCGATGAGTTCCCGCATCCCCTCCGTCATGATGGGGCCCGGCGCCACCGCATTTACGTTGATGCCCTCGCCCGCCAGCTCGTAGGTCAGCGCCCGCGCCATGTTCACCACCGCGCCCTTGCAGGTGCAGTAAACCGAAAAATTCGGGGCCCCGGCGAAACCGAAGGTGCTCGAGATGAGGACCACCTTGCCTCCGCCGCGTTTCCTGAACTCGGGCACCGCCCGCTGGACGCTCAGGAAATACCCCTTGACGTTCACCTTGAGGGCCCGGTCGAGGTCGGCCTCGGTCACCTCCATCAACGGCTTCGTCGGCCGGAAGATCGCCCCCGCGACGAGGATATCGAGCCCTCCGAAGGCCTCCGCCACCTCGGCGATCATCCGCTCGATGTCGCCCGCCTTCCCGCAGTCCGCCCGGACGCCCATCATCCGGCCCCCGGCCGCCCCGATCTCCCGCTCGAGGGCGCCGAGGCGCTCCACATCGAGATCGGCCACCGCCACGGCGGCCCCTTCCTTCGCGAAAAGCCGCGCCGACGCCGCCCCGATGCCCTGCGCCCCGCCCGTGATGAGCGCCACCTTGCCGCCGAGTTCCATGCCGCCTCCTCCTCGATAAGTATATTCCGCCAGCACCCGCCGCGAGGGCCCGGGGCAAAATTTCGATCAACCTTCCGCCGGGCCTGTCTAGGGCAGGATTCTTGTTTTTTGAATTTCGTTTGCTACATATCTTTTCAGAAAAATTCACCCGAAAGACGGCTTCACCGCCGTGAACTTGATGCTGACCGCTTTCCCTTGCGCGCGGGCGAGGTCCTCTTTTGCGGGGGCAGGTCCGTACTCCTCTCCGGGACAACGGGCCATAGCCTCCAACTCCTCGGGGGCGAGGGTATGGCGCGC
>JAVEPB010000190.1 GCA_030922375.1 bacterium
CCCAGATCGAGCAGCCCCGCGAAGCCGACCACGACGTTGAGCCCAAGCGCGAGCATGACGTAAATCCCGGTGACAACGAGGATATCCGTCGAGTAGCGATCCAGCCCCCAGGGCAGCGCCAGGAGCGCCAGAACAAACACCGGGGCGACTCTTT
This sequence comes from bacterium, assembly GCA_030922375.1. GTDB lineage: Bacteria > UBA8248 > UBA8248 > UBA8248 > UBA8248 > UBA8248. The sequence continues at coordinate 155 of JAVEPB010000190.1, forward strand.
TGTCGCGCGCGAGCGCGCCGGCCCGCTCCCAGTTCCGGCCAAGGCCGCGCTGCATCCGCGCGAGGGCCTCGGCGGCCGGTCCTGCCGAAAACACCGCCCGAAAGAGCTTCGACGCCAAAACCGCCAGCGCGCAGGCCGCACCGATCCAGAGCGCTCCCCGCACTCCTGTAATCGGAAGCGCCAGGAACGCGAACCAAAGGCCCACGAGCGGCGCCGAAGCGAAACTCACCGCATCACCCCCTGTCCGGCCCGTCCGAGCCGCCGAGAAGCCCCTCGGGCCGGAAGATAAGGACGACGACCAGAACGCCGAACGCGAAAACATCCTTGTAGACGGCGGAGACATAGCCCGCCCAGAAACTCTCCAGCATCGCCAGCAAGAACCCCCCGAGCAGCGCCCCCCTCACATTTCCGATTCCGCCGAGGACGGCCGCCGTGAACGCCTTTATCCCCGCGATGAAGCCGATGTAGTGGTTGATGAGTCCGTAGTACATGCCCACCATCACCCCAGCGATGGCGGCGAGGGCCGAGCCCACCGCGAACGTCACGGCGATGACCCGGTTCACGTCCACCCCGACGAGCGAGGCCATGGTGCGATCCTGGGAGGTGGCCCGCATCGCCCGGCCGAGTCTCGTTTTTTGGATGAATACCTGAAGAGCGGCCATCACCCCCAGGGCGGTCAGCAGGATAAAAATCTGAAGCCCGCTGACATAGGCGCCATAAATCTCGAAGCCGCCGAGCGCCATCAGATTCGGAAACGCCTTGTCGCGGGCTCCCTGGGCCACCTGGACGTAGTTTTGGAGAAAGAGGCTCATCCCGATGGCGCTGATGAGGGGTGAGAGGCGGGGGGCGTTTCGGAGCGGACGGTAGGCGACGCGCTCGAGGGTGACCCCGTAGGCGGCGCAGTAGATCATGGGGATTAAAAATACGAGAACGACAGTCAGCGCGACGCTCGTCTGGGAGATGCCCATTGAACCCAGGACGGCGAGAACGGCGATCCCGACGTAGGCGCCGATCATGTAAATTTCGCCGTGGGCGAAATTGATGAGCTTGAGGATGCCGTAAACCAGGGTGTAGCCAAGCGCGATGAGGGCGTACACCGAGCCCACGACAATTCCATTGACGAGTTGCTGTACGAACATGAACGCCCTTTCGGGATTTAATATAGAAAAGGGGGAAGGCCTCTCGGCCTCCCCCCTCGTATTACGAATTCACGCGCCGCGCCGCCCTAATTGATCTGGACAAATTTGCCTCCCTTGACCTGCCAGAAGACATACGGGCTCTCGAGGACGTCACCTTTTTTGTTGAACTGGAGTTCCCCGAGCGCCGTTTTCCAGGCCTTGCTCCTGAGATGCGCGGCGATCTTGGGGCCATTCGTCGAACCCGCCTCCTCGATCGAGGAGAGGATTAAATTCGACGCCACGTAGCTGTAAATCGTATAGGCGCCCACCTCTTTCCCGAAGCGCGCGCGGTGCTTTTTGATGACGCCCTGGGCGGCCGGGATTTTGGCCTGATCCGGGGTAAACGAGAGGTAGCTCCCCTCGGCGGACTTGCCGGCGATTTTATAAAATTCATCGACGAAAACACCGTCGCCCGAGATGAAATCGGCCTTGATGCCGAGGCGCTCGCGCATCTGCTTGACGAGTAGAATGGCCTCGGGATGAATCCCGCCGAAATAAACGACCTCGGGGTTTTTTTGCTTCATCGCGGTGAGGACGGGCGTATAGTCCTTGTCACCCTGGATGATCCCGCTGTAGAAAACCGCCTTGACCCCTTTGCGCTCCAGGAATCTCCGGGTCTCGTTGGCGAGGCCCTGGCCGTAGGTCGTCTTGTCGTGGAGGATGGCCACGCGCTTTTTCTTGAGCTTATCGACGATAAACGCGGCGGCGACTTCCCCTTGTTGATCGTCCCTCCCGCAAACGCGGAAGACGGTCTTCGAGCCCTGCTCGGTCAGCTTGGGGTTCGTCGAGGCGGGGGTGATCTGTACAACGCCCGCCTCGGTGTAGACGGTCGAGGTCGGTATGGAGACCGAGCTGTTGAAGTGCCCGACCACCCCGACCACACCGGAGTTCACGAATTTATGCGCGATGGAGACGCCCTCGCGGGGGTCGTGCCGATCATCGCCCCAGAGAATCTCCACCTTCATTTTCTTGCCGCCCACGGAAACGCCGCCCTTGTTGTTCCACTCCGCCACGGCCAGTAGCGCGCCGTTCTTGAGCATCTCGCCGAAAGCGGCCTGATCGCCCGTCAGCGGGCCGGCGACGCCGATCTTGATCATCGCGGCCCCCGCCCCGCCGGGAAGCGCCACGGCCACCGCAAAGATCATAGGAAGAATCACCCGAAACGCTAATCGAAACATTTGACACCTCCGCTCATCCCGCCTGCTGGAGCTAAGTGATGCGATTCCGCCCGGACCAGGTGGTTCCGGCACGATGCCGGCTCCGGCGCGATTCCGGCGACAACCGCGAAAAATTTATAGGCTTGGACCGAAACCAAATCCCTCAAGGAATAACGAAATAATATCATGCGGCGACGGGATGGCAAGAATATTTCCGCCCCTCGCCAATCGACCCGATTTCTATCAATCAGGCCGTTTTGACCCGCTCGATATACTCCCCCGACCGGGTGTCGATTTTCAAGACGTCGCCCTCGTTCAGAAACAGGGGGACGTTGACCGATGCGCCCGTCTCGAGTTCGGCCGGCTTGCTCCCCCCGGCGGCGGTGTCCCCCTTCACGCCGGGATCGGTCTTGGCGATGGACAGTTCGACGAAAGTGGGAAGCTCCACCGCGATGGCCTCGCCGTTATGAAACATGATGTCGCAAATCGACTCCTCCTTCAGCCATTTGACGCCCTCGCCGATATTCTCCTTGGGCAGCGAGGTTTGCTCGTAATCGGATGTGTCCATGAAAACGTACATCTCGCCGTCGCGATAGAGATACTGCATCTCTTTTTGATTGATGTCGGGAGAAGCCACCGACTCTCCGGAGCGGAACGTCTTCTCGACCACGCGTCCCGTCTTCAGGTTTTTCAATTTCGTGCGCACGAATGCGCCGCCCTTGCCGGGCTTGACGTGCTGGAATTCGATCATGATATAGGGCGCGCCATCCATTTCGATCTTGAGCCCGTTCCTGAAATCGCTCGTCGAGGGCATTCGCCTCCCTCCTCCTTGCTGAATAAATGCCTATAAAACCGCCAGATCCTTTGAAATAGAGCGGGTGAGATTTTCCCTTCCTTTTTCCGTTACGGCCACCATGTCCTCGACGCGGACGCCGCCCCACCCCGGAAGGTAGATGCCCGGTTCAACCGTCACGATCATGCCGGGCTCGAGGCGATCCTTCACGCCGGGCGCCACCCTCGGCCCCTCGTGAATCTCGAGGCCGACGCCATGGCCCGTTCCGTGGCCGAAGAATTTCCCGTAGCCAGCCGCCCGGATCACGCTTCGGGCGGCTTCGTCCACCTCACCGCCCGTGGCCCCCGGCCGCACGGCCCCGACCGCCGCCACCTGCGCCCTCAGGACCGTTTCGTAGATTTCGCGCCCCTTTCGCGAGGGCTTTCCGAGGGAAAATACCCGGGTGGTGTCCGCGTGATAACCATCGACGACGGCCCCGTAATCGATGGTGATCAGATCGCCCCGCTTCATTTTCCGCCCCGAGGCCACCCCGTGGGGCAGCGCGCCGCGCGGACCCGAGGCGACGATAATGTCGAAGGCCGCACCCGAGGCCCCCAGGCGGCGCATCGCCACCTCGAGGGCGAGGGCCACCTCCTCCTCGCGCACGCCCGGGCGAATCGTCTTGGCGATCTCGCCCAGAGCCTCCCCGTTCACCCTCGCCCCCTTCCGCAGAAGGCGAAGCTCCTTCTTATCTTTAACAAGCCTGAGGCGGCCGGCGATGTCCCCCACCGGTTTCAGCCGAATCCCCTTCGCCTCGCTTTTGAGGCGGATAAAAAGACTGTAGGAAAGCGCCCCCTCCTCGAAGGCGAGAACCTTCACCCTCCGCTTTTTCGCCTCGGCGGCGGCTCCCGTGATCGGATGATTGTGCTCGACGCGGCGGAAGGATTTATCCACCTGCCGCGAGGCCTGGGAGCGGTACCTGAAATCCGTGATGAACACGGCGGCCCTCGGCGTCACCAGACACCCGCCCGATGAGCCGGTGAAGCCCGTCAGGTAGCGCACGTTCCGGAGATCGGTCACCGCAAGGGCGGGAATCCCCTCTTTTCTCATCAGCCGCCGGAGGGCGGCCAGACGCCCGCTCACAGATCCCCGCTGGGGAATTCGGCGCCCCTGACGTTGAGATCGATCGCCGCGCGCAGCGCCGAGAGATATCCGTAGAGCCCCAGTCCGATGAACGTGCCCGCCGCGACGGGACCGATCATCGAGAGGTGGCGGAATTCCTCGCGGGTGAGGACATTCGAGATGTGCACCTCGTAGACCGGAAGATCGAGGCCGCCGATGGCGTCCCGGAGGACGGCGCTCGTGTGGGTGTAGCCGCCTGGATTAAAGATGCAGGCGGCGCACTTTCCCCCGGGGGCCTTGCCCGGCTCGGGGGGCAGTGCTCCGGCGGCGCGCTGGAGGGCGTCCACCAGCTCGCCCTCGACGTTGGACTGAAAGCTCTCGAGTTCGGCCCCTTCGGTTTGGGCGGCCTCGCCGAGAGCGGTCTCGAGGCCGGCGAGCGTGGTTTTACCGTAAATTTCGGGCTCCCGGGTACCGAGGAGATTCAAATTCGCGCCGTTGAGCAATAGAATACGCACCGGATTTCCTTCCGAAAATTTAACCGTGGCCCTTGCGAGGGGGATGGTAGGCCAGCCGCCGCCGGAGCGTCAACGAGAGGGCGGAGGCATCCCCGGGAGCGCTAGCTCCCGCCCCCCGCCGGCGGCGCGCCCCCCGCCAGCGCAGCGCGCCAGCCCGAGGGGGGGACCTCCAGACCCGTGGTCACACTGCCGATCCTGTCCATGAGGACGAATTTCGGCATCCCCTTTCGCGTCTTTTTGTCGCGGGCGAGCGCCGACCGGAGCGCGGCCGTGGCGGGGGGCTTTCGCAGGGCCACAGGGAGGCCGAAGCGCTCGAGCAGGGCCACCAGCCGCTCGGCGTCGGGCGCGCCGCACTTCCCGGCCGAGACCGAAAGACGGGCCGCCGCCGCCATGCCGATGGCGACGGCCTCGCCGTGGTACAGGCTGCTCGAATAACCGGCCAGCATCTCGACGGCGTGGCCGAGGGTGTGGCCAAAGTTGAGCGTCTCGCGCACCCCCGCCTCGCGCTCGTCGGCCTCGACCACCCGCGCCTTGATCCGGCAGTTCAATGCCACCACCCGCTCCATCACCCCCGCCTCGCGTCGCCGGACGCGCGCCGCGTTTTTCTCGAGAAACGAGAACAGGCGGGGGTCGGCGATGGCGGCGTGCTTGACGACCTCGGCCAAACCGGCGCGGTAGTGGCGCTCGGGCAAGGTGCGGAGAGCGGCCACGTCGGCGATCACGGCGGCCGGCTGGTAGAAGGCGCCGATGAGGTTCTTTCCCGCCTTGTGGTCCACCGCCGTTTTCCCGCCCACGGCGCTGTCCACCAGCGCCAGCAGTGAGGTGGGCACCTGGATATAGGGGAGGCCGCGCAGATAGGCCGCCGCTGCGAATCCGGCGAGGTCGCCCACCACGCCGCCGCCCAGCGCGACGACGCCGCAACCGCGCTCTATCCGCAGCGCCGCGAGGCGGTCGAAGAGTTTCGAGAGCTGGGCAAGCGATTTGCTGCGCTCGCCCGCTGGCACGGCGCAAAGCGAAGCGTCGCACCCGCCGCGCCCGAGCGCACGGAGAACCCGCTCGCCCAGGATCGGAGCCACGTTCCGGTCGGTGACGACGAGCGCCCGCCCGCCCGGAAAAAACCGCTTCGCCGCCTGACCGAGGCGGCCCAGGGCGCCCCGGCCGATCGAAATCGAGTAGCTCCGCTCCCCCAGATGGACCCGGACGCTTCTCATGCGGCCGCCAGCGCCTTATAGGCGAGCCCCGCCCCGACGGCGGCGACGGGCGAGAGGTTTTCCACGAAATCGGGGTCGAACAAATCCTTGGGAATCTCCACCCGGCGGAAAGGCTGGGCGAGTTCGACCGGCACGTCGAGCGAGGCGGCCAGATAGGCCGGAAGCCCGTCGAGATGGACTCCGCCGCCGCTCAGCACCATCCTGTGAATTTGATCCTCGGGGTGAACCTGGGCATGCATCTGAAAAGTCCGGCCCATCTCGCGCGCGAGGCGCTCGACCTCGGCGCGGATGGCATCGGCCACCGCCCGGGGGCTCGGCGAGGTCCGGGTCCCCATCTTGATCCCCTCGGCCTCGAGCCGAGTAACGTTCAAGCTCTCCCCGATGGTCTGGGTGATCCGGGATCCGCCGAAGGCGATCGAGCGCGTCATCAGGGTCCGGCTTCCCTGGATAATGTGAACCAGCGTTTCGGACGCTCCCACGTCCACCAGCGCGGTCGGCTCGCCGTCTTCATCCACCCCCGAGAGGGCGAAGGCGCTCTCGATGGCCAGCATGTTGAGATCCACGAGCATCGGCTCGAACTTGAGGTGCTTGAACAGATCGATGACGTCGCCGATCGCCTTTCTCTTGACGGCGATGACCAAATATTCGTCCATCGTCTCCCCGTCCACCTCGACCTCCCGGAGCCGCTGGCGCCGGAGACGCGTCTCGTCGATCGCGAAGGGGAAAATCTGCTCGGCCTCGGCCTCGACGGCCTCCTCGAGCGCGAGGCCGCTGGCCTGCGGCACCTGGATGGTCTTGGCGATCGCCGCCTGACCCGATATACCGACCGCAACGCGCTTTTCTTTTAATTTCTCGGCGCTCACCAACTCCTCGACCGCCCGCATGACCTCCTCGACCTCGCGCACCTCGCCATCGGCGATGGCCCCGTGGGCGAGCGAGGCGATCCCCAACCGCCCGAGGACAAGGCCCTTTTTCCCCCGGGTGAGCTGAACGAGCTTGACGGCGTGGGAGCCGATGTCGATAGCCAGCGGGAAGCTTTTTTTTCCGAACACTTTTCCAGGCCAGGGCGGGAGAATTTTAGTGAATGTAGAGCGGAACCCAGGTAAACGTGAGTAACATCAATATCATACACGAATAACCCAGTAAAATCCGCCCCTTTCCGATGGATTCCTCCATATCCCACACCGGGTGGCGCCGCCGCCCGATAAAAAGGGCCACCGCCGCCCAGAGAAGCCAACCGGGCCACCAGTAGGACATGACGACCAGTACCGCGCCCACCCCGTTCGAGATGGCGCGGTGCCACCTGCTCATCAGCGAGAAGACGATGTGCCCGCCGTCGAGTTGACCCGCCGGTATCAGGTTCAGCGAGGTGACCAAAAACCCGCACCATCCCGCGAAGGCTACCGGGTGAAGGGTCACCACACCATCGAGGCCCTTGGCGCCGAACGCCGTCCAAACCGCACCCTTGAAAAGCAGGGAGGAGCCGAGTCCCAGCCCGGTTCCGCCGCCACCGCCGCCGCCTCCCGGGGTAACAATCTCCGACATCGAAAGACCCACCAGGACGGCCGGCAGGGCCACCGCCATTCCGGCCAGGGGACCCGCCACCGCGACATCCATAAGGGCCTTTCGGCTCAAGATCGGGCTCTTGATGCGAATGACGGCCCCGAATGTGCCGAAAAGAGTCGGGGCGGGAATAAAATAAGGGAGCGTGGCCTCGACCCGCCAGGCCCGGCTGGCGAAATAGTGGGCCAGTTCATGGGCCCCCAGAATTAAAAGCAGCGTAAAGGAAAAAGGGAACCCGGCCAGGAGAAAGGAAGGATGTGCCCAAATATCTCCGGGCAAAAAACCCCGCTGCATGGCCCCGGCCAGGAGCGTGGTCATCCCGGTCAGCAAAAACAGGATCGCGGGGAACCAGATTTCGGCGCCACGGAAATGAAACAGCCTCCGAATCCCCTCTAATAGTAATGAGGCGAGTCGCCGGACCGAGGCGAGCCGCCGGGCCGAAGCGGTCCGCCGGGCCGGGGCGAATCCGTTTTGACGCTGAACGGCAGGAGGCCATTCGAGCGGTTTCGGCGGCCTCCCGGCGGGATTGAGATTCATGGGCGCTAGGTCCTCTCTCGCGTCATGGGCCGAGACTACCCCTCCCGCCCCCCAGCGCGCAAACCAGCGCCCCCCGGGGCGGCTTTTCCCGGTTTTACAGGGTGGGGGCCCTTTCCGGCCCCGCAACAGGAACTCATATGGGCAATTGACCCATTCATACGTATTATGGTGGCCATGTTTGAAGTCACGGGAACCACCCGGAAAGCTCTGACGACGGCGACGCTTCTCGGCGGATTGATTCTGGCGGCGGTTGGCTGCGGAAGCGCGCCCTCGCCCCAGAGGGTTTCCGCTCCGCCCCGGCCGCCGGCGGAGCCCGTTATCTCTCCCGAGTCGCTGGCTTCCCCAGTCCCGCGCGCTCCGCTGAGACCCGGAAAGTGGGTGGCCTCGCCTCCGCCGCTGCCCGATCGCTCGCGCGAGGAGCTGACGAAAACGCTGCGCGCCAATCCGCGCGGCCCTCGGGTGGACAGCGTTTTATACGACCTCGGGCTTCACTATTTCGCGGAAGGTAGATTCGACGCCACCATCCGGCACCTTCAAACCCTCCAGAGCCGCTTTCCCCTATCGCCTCTTTACGAGGAGAGCGAATACCTCCTCGGCCTCGCCCTGCAGGCCCGGGGACGCTACAAAGAGGCCTTCCTCCCCTTGCGCGGTTCCCTGAGCCGGGAGAAGAATCCCCTCCGGCGCGGCCTTCTTCATGCCGCCCTGGGCGAGGTCTACGAGGCGCAAAAGGACCCCCTGGCCGCGTTGAACTCCTACGGGGAGGCGCTCTCGGTCCACCCCGCCCTCCCGAACACGATTCTGCTCCGGGGGCGTATCCTCTCGCTCGCCAAAACGGCTCTGGCCACCCATCAGGTTCAAGCCGCCGCCCGGCGCTTCCGCGGCGGCCCGGCCGGACCTATCCTGCGGCTCGAGTTCGCCCACCGCGCCGCCGCAGAAAATCGGCCCGAGGCCGCCCTCGCCGCCGCGCGCCTGTTTCTCAAGGACTATCCCGGCCACCCGAGGAAGGAGGAGACCGAGAATTTCGAGAAACGGCTTCGCGAAAAACTCAACGTCAACCAGGGCCGCGTCGGTGTGCTCCTTCCCCTGTCGGGCCCCGCCGCCGCGGCCGGAGAGCGGGTCTATCAGGGAATTCAGCTCGCCCTGCGCCATGCGCTCGAGAAAAACCCCGGACTTCGGCTTCAATTGGCTGTCCGGGACACCCGAAGCACCGCCCAAAGCGCGGGCAACGCCGCGGCCGGCGCCGACGAACTCGTCGGACAGGAAAAAGTCATCGCTCTCGTCGGACCGTTTTTCAGCCTCGCCGCGGAAGCGGCGGCGGCTGTGGCCCACCGAAAAGAAACGCCCCTCCTGACCCCCTTCGCCATCCGGATGGACATGAGCGCCAGCAGCCCCATGGTGTTCCGGAATTCCCTGACCAACCGCCTCCAAAGCAAGGGAATCTCCGCCTACGCAGTCCAGAATCTTGGAATTCGGCGGTTCGCCGTCCTCTTTCCAGAAGATCGGGACGGCCGGGAGCTTGCCGAGCGCTTCTCGGAAGACGTCAGGAGACTCGGCGGGCGCGTGACCAAAATGGTTTCGTTCGCGCCCGAGGCCAACGATTTCGGCTCCCAGATGCGGGCCCTGGGCGGGCTCTCGGACGCCCAGGTCGCGAGCCGAAAACGCGCCCGAGGCCTCAAAAAAACCGACCCCTACGAAATCAAACTCCCCTTCGAGGCGCTCTTTGTTCCGGTCTACCACGACAAAGCCGTTCTTATCGCCCCGCAGGTTCCCTTCTACAACATGCAAGGGATTCACCTTCTTGGCGGGAGAGGATGGAACAACAGCGACCTCATCCGCTACGGCGAGAAATACGTGGAAAAATCCCTGTTCGTGGATGGATTCTTTCCCGACTCCGAGGAGCCCCGGGTGGTGCGCTTCGTCAACGAGTTCAGCCGGCTCTTCGGCCACAAGCCCGATATTTTCTCGGCCCTGGGCTACGACGCGGCCATGATCGTTTTCTCGAGCCTCGCCAAGGGAGTGAACTCCCGGAGTTCGATGCGCTCGCACCTGAGCCGCCTGAGCGGCTTTGAGGGGGTCATGGGCTTGACGGACATGGGCCCGGACGGAGACACGAAACGGCAGCTCTTCGTCCTTACCGTCCGGAAGCGGCGAATCGAGCACCTCCAGATGATCACCCCGCACCGGGCAATCGCCTCGGGGGGCGTCGTCCCGCCCGAACCCGGTCCCGAGGCCGCTCCGGCTGGGCCCGACGTCAATCAATAAGGATAATTGCTACTGGCCCGGTCGAAACGGGTCGAAGGCGGGCCGGGAGGGCCTTCCCGGGCCCGGGCCTCTCACGGAGGGAATCGGGGTGGTGATGTCCCCGATGACCGGAGAGGGCTTGCCGGAACCTTGGCCCTTCTTCGTCCGGCGGGTGGCGTCTTCCCTGAAGAAACTCGACATCGATTTTTTCCGTATCCTCGGAGAGGAAAAATTGCCGGAGGGCTCGGTGCCCCGGACAAACGCCTGACGCACCGAGCCTTCGCTCCCACGAGGTACCCGGAGGCCGGTGTGGGGGTCGATGGAGACGAACCTCACCTTGGCCGGGCGCCTGAATCTTCGGCGGGGCAGCCCTTCGTGAATCGCCCCCATGATTTTCATCCAGATCGGCAACGCCGCGCGCCCGCCGGTTTCGTTTCTTCCGATCGTCGCCTTGTCGTCCATTCCCACCCAGACGCCCGCCGAATACTGCGTCGAGACGCCGATGAACCACGCGTCCTGATAATCGTTGGTGGTTCCCGTTTTTCCCGCAAGCGGTCGCTTGAGTTCCCGGGCACGAACGGCCGTACCCGACTGAACCACGTTTTCAAGAAGACTGAGCATCACGTAAGCCTCCTCGGGGGGAACGGCCTGCGTCACCGCCGGGGTCGCGTTCCAGATCGATTTTCCATCGGAATCCACCACGAAACTGATGACGTGCGGCTCGATGCGGCGCCCCCGGTTCGCGAGGGTGGCGTAAAGCGAGGTGAGTTCGAGCAGGGTGACCCCGCTCGACCCCAGGGCGATCGAAAGATTCGCCCGAAGCGGGGAGCGGATACCGAACCGCCTGGCCCGCCTCACCACTTTTCTCACGCCCACGGAGTTGGCGAGCTTCACCGTAACCACGTTTCGGGAGCGGGCGAGACCCTCCCGCAGCGTGGTGGGTCCGTAGAATTTCTCCTCGAAGTTGGTCGGTTTCCAGTAACCCCGCGGGCCGTTTTGGGGGAAAATGATCGGGGTGTCCATTACGATATCCGATGGCGTCCAGCCGTCGCTGATGGCGGCGGAATAGACCACCGGTTTAAACGCCGAGCCCGGCGGACGCACCGCCTGGTAGGCGCGGTTGAACTGGCTTCGCTCGAAATCGTATCCCCCCGTCATCGCGCGGATGGCGCCCGTCGAGGGCTCGGTCACTATCGCCGCCGCCTGGACGTCGGGCTCTTGAACCAGCGCCACGGGCACTCCCCTGGGGGTGGGGCCTTCGTCTGCCTTCTCGCGTTCGAGGCGCTCGACGAGAATGACATCCCCGCGCCGGAGGATTTCCTTCAAGTCATCGAGGAGCAAACCTCTTCCGTTTTTCCGGGGGTCGAACGGACGGGCCCACTCCGCGTTCTCGAGATTCAGGACGGCGGTCCCCCGCCTCAGGCGAAGCCGGGCGGTATCGGGTCCGAGTTCGGCGACCACTGCCGGGAGCCAGCGCCCCGTCCGGAATTCACGCCGGTTCACGCCCGCGCCCATGAGCTTCGATACCATTCGCCACACCCGCTCACCGGCCCATCTCAAATCCACCGACCCGATGGGGCCCCTGTATCCGCGGCGGCGATCGACAGCCATAATCCCCTGCCTGACCGAGTCGATGGTGTCGCGCTGCATCGAACGGCGGAGAGTGGTGTGAATCTTGATGCCTCCCCGGTAGAGCTTCGCCGCGCCGAACAGCCGCTCGGCCCGCCGCCGGACATACTCGACGGCATAATCGGCCTCGCCCGGCCCCGCAGTTTTTTCACAAGCCGAATCGGCGTCACCTCGGCCTCGGCCCACTCCCCGGGGGTGATGAAGTTTTCCTCGATCATCCGACGGAGCACGTGCGCCCGGCGCCGAAGGGCGCGCCGGTAGAATTTGAACGGGCTGTAGGAGGAGGGCGCCCGGGGAAGGCCCGCCAGAAGAGCCGCCTCGGGGAGGGTAAGCGACTCCGCGTTTTTTCCGAAATAGACACGGGAGGCGGCCTCGATGCCGTAAGCCCCCTCGCCGAAGTAAATCTGGTTGAGGTAGAAATTCAGGATTTCGCGCTTGCTGTAGGTCTGCTCGATCCGGATTGCGAGAATGGCCTCCCGAATTTTGCGGTCGATACTTCGCTCGGGACTCAAGAACAGCGACTTGGCGAGCTGCTGCGTGATGGTGCTCCCTCCCTCGACCACCCCCCAGTCGAAAAGGTTCTTGATCGCCGCCCGGCCGATACCCACCAGATCGACACCCGGATGCTCCTCGAAGCGGGCGTCCTCGGTCGCGAGGATGGCCTGGATCACCACGTCGGGAATCTGATCGAGGGTGACGAGAAACCGCTTCTCGACGTAGAACTCGCGGAGCAGGCTTCCGCTCTGATCGAAGACGCGCGAGACGAGACTAGGCTTGTGCTTTCTGATGAGAGCGACGTCGGGAAGGTCCGCGGCCACATTTTGGTAGTAGTAGATTCCCACGCCGGTGGCGGCCACTCCGGCCAGCACCCCCACGATCAAACCGAAGGCCAGAGAGAACCGCACGAAGCGGCGAACCGACCGGAGGACCCGCCTGGCGCCCAAGGCAAGAGCCATGCGCCGGGCGCTGGGCGGCCTGGCCCGGGCCTGCGCTTCCGGGGGCGGAGCCTTGGGCCGCCGCACCACCGAGGAGCCGAAACCCCGGAGCCGGCGATGGGTTTTCGATAACGGTTTCTGGACCTTGGCCCGGCGGCGCCGTCTGGCCATCGCCTATCTCACTCCCCCGGCCGGGCAGTTGGGCGAAACTTCCCGGCCGGCCCGAGTCATCATGCCTGCACCGACCCGCATGATATCGTAAACGCCTGGCCGGTGACCCCCCTGGCGTCATCGCTCGCCAGATAGACCGACATAGCGGCGATCTCGGCCGGATCGAGGAACCGCCCCATCGGGATACTCTCCCGTAACATATCGAGCGTCTCCTCCTCGCTCCGTCCCTCCCCGGCGAAGCGGGCGAGTTCGCTCCTTCCGTCCTCGATCATCCGGGTGTCCACAAAACCGGGGCAGATCGCGTTGACGGTCACCCCACTCGCGGCCACCTCGAGGGCCACCGAGCGGACGAAACCGATCACCCCGTGCTTGGCGGCGTGGTAGGCGCTGCGGTGGGCCCCGCCGACCTTTCCCGAAACCGAGCTCATCGCGATGACACGGCCCCAGCCCCGCCCCGCCATGGCGCCAATCGCGGCGCGCGTCACCCAGAAGACGCCGCTCAGGTTCACACGGATGGTCTCGTCCCACATCTCATCAGAGATATCCCCGACCGAGGCGTGCTTCATTATCCCCGCGTTGGCCACGAGAACATCAATTCCCCCGAGGCGCGATTCCGCCTCGCGCACCGCATCGGCGACCTCCCCGGCGGCCCCCACGTCGCACTTGAGCGAAACGCCCTTTCTCCCCAGCCCCTCGATTTCGGCGGCGACGGAATCGACCTCCGGACCCGTCCGGGCGATTACGGCGACATCCGCCCCCTCCCCGGCAAAAGCGAGGGCGACGGCGCGGCCGATACCGCGCCCGCCCCCGGTCACCAGCGCCCGCCTGCCCTCAAGCCGCATGGGCGCCTCCCGGTGTCCCCGCCGTTTCCCCCAAAATTTCGCCGAGACCGATAGCCGCGCGGTCAAAAAACGCCGAGGTGAGCGAGACAATCTCATCGATCGAATCGAGCCGGTTGACCGCCTCCCGGAACGAGGCGCAATCCGGTATCCCCTTGGTGTAGGCGGCCAGGTGCTTCCGGCTGTTGAGGACCGCCTGCCGCTCTCCGAGGATTTCCACCAGATCGCGGATGTGGGTCAGCGCCATATTTTTTTTCTCGGCCAGATCGGGCGGAGGCGGGAGCTCCCCGGTTTTCAGCCATTGGTTCAGGCGGGAGAATATCCAGGGATTGCCGATGGCCCCTCGTCCTATCATGAGACCGTCCACCCCCGTTGCCTCGATCATCCGGATAGCGTCGGCGGGGGTGAGGATGCTTCCGTTTCCAAGGACGGGCACCGACACCGCTCTTTTCACGGCTGCGATGGTTTCAAGGTCCACGCTCCCCGAGAAAAAAGCCTGCCGCGTCCGGCCGTGGACCGTGATAGCGGCGGCTCCGGCGTCCACGACGGTCCGCGCGAAGCGCCCGGCCATCTCCTTGCCCAGGGTGTCCCACCCCGTCCGCATCTTGACCGTCACGGGCCTTCTAACCGCCCGGACCATCGACCGCACGACCTTCCCCGCTCTGTCCGGGTCCTGAAGGAGGGCCGAGCCCGCCTTGTTTTTCGTGATTTTCTTCACCGGGCAACCGCAGTTGAAATCGATGATGTCCGCCCCCGCCTCCTCGACCAGCGCCGCGGCCTCGCCCATCATCGCCGGATCGGCGCCGAACAACTGGATCGAAACGGGTTTTTCGGCCGCCTCGTTTTTCATGATCCCGTAGGATTTCGCGTGCCGCCGGACGAGGGCCTGGCTGCTGACCATCTCGGTGCACACCATCCCCGCGCCCTGCCTGGAGACGAGCCTGCGGAAAGGCAGGTTCGTGTAGCCGGCCATCGGCGCCATGACGAGGCGGCCCCGCAGCCCCACCCCGCCGATTTCGAGGGGGGCGCTGTATCCGGGCGGAGGCGCGGGAACCGCGGCGATCTCTTGTTCCGACTCGGGGGGGCCGGCTTCTTCAGGTCGCATCGAACAATCCTCTCGAAAATACCGCCATCAACTCTTAATTTCTCCGGCCCGGACGCTTCCACGCCGGGCGCTTCCACGCCGGAATAAATATCCCTGCCGGACTATTAAAGTTCCCAGCCGGGTCAGAGTTCCCAGGAGGGATCGGCGTCCATGTCCAAAAAATCCCGGAACGCCCCGGGCCCCTCCCGGAGGAGCGAGAAACCGCCCGCGCAGGCGATCATCGCCGCGTTATCCGTACAATACCGCCGCGCCGGGAGGTGAAGGGACCAGCCCGACTCCCCGGCGCGGGCCATCAGCCGCTCCCTGAGCAGCCCGTTCGAGGCCACCCCTCCGCTCAACGAGACGGCGAGGAGCCCCTCGGCCCTCGCGACGCCGTCCGTCTTCTCCACCAAGACCTCCACGGCCGCCTCCTGGAACCCGGCGGCCACGAATTTCACCTCATCGGCGGGGATTTCCTGGGGCCGCTCCCAGGGAGCGAGCAGCGGATCGCTCCGGTAGTAGCCATTTTTCTTTAAATAGTTTAACACAGCCGTTTTCAATCCACTAAAGCTAAAATCATAAGGTCGGTCCTTAAGGAAAGGCCTCGGTAATTTCAATGCCTCGGCGGCCTCCCCCCGCTCTTCTCTGAATTCGGCGTGAAGACGATCCACGCGCGCCCCACCCGGATATCCCAATCCCATCGTGGCCGCAACCTTGTCGTAGGCCTCACCGACGGCATCGTCGAGCGTCCCTCCCAGATGCCGGACATCCCCCTGCCTCTCGACGCGGTAAAAGTCCGTATGGCCGCCCGAGGCGACAAACGCCAGATGGGGATAGGGTGGCGGGCCTCCATAAGCGCCCGGCGCGGCATCGGCATCCGGCGCGGCATCGGCTCCCGGCACGGCATCGGCTCCAGGCACGGGCGAATCTTTTTCACCCGGCGAGGGATTTTCCAGGTAGAGTGAGCTGATGTGGCCGGCCAGATGGTGAACCCCCACCAAAGGGAGCCCCCTTCCCCAGGCCAGCGCCTTAGCGGCCGAGAGCCCCACCAACAGCGCCACTATCAGGCCCGGACCCCGGGTGGCCGCCACCCCGTCCAGATCCCCGAGCGCCACCCCCGCGTCCTCGAGCGCCGCGCGGATCACCGGGTCTATCGACTCGAGGTGGCGCCTCGAGGCCAACTCGGGCACCACACCGCCGAAGCGGCTGTGAACATCTTCCTGCGAGGCGACCACGTTCGACAGAACCCGGGGGGCATTTGTTCCGTTCTCGAATAACAGAACGGCGGCCGCCGTTTCATCACAACTCGATTCGATTCCCAGAACGTACAAGACGCCTCTCCCTCAAGATTTCAAATCTTCGAACTCTTAAAATCTCGAAATCTCTACAATCTGATAACCCATTCCAAAAACCGAAGGAGCCCTTGACCAGCCTCCCTGGAGGAAGGGCCGGGGCTCCTTCGGCGAAACATTCGATTGACCGGCACCGAGCCAGGGCATTTTCTTGAGCAAAACAACCGAGGAGCGAAACGGCCGAGCGAAACCGGCCTCCATTTACCCGACTACGCTAGGCGCCTTTTTTAGCCAACTTTCCGGCCTGGGCGCCCTTGAGCAGGTGGTCGAGCGCCCGCTCGAGCTGGACATCCTTCACTTTCGCTTCTGGCGCGCCCTGCGCCCCGGCGGAGCCACCCCCGGTGGAACCACCCCCGGTGGAGGGAGTTTCGCCGGGCTTGACTCCCTTTTTCTCATCCTCGCTCGGCAGGTGGCCGGGAAGATCCCTCTCCCTGAGAATTCGCCGAGGGGAGACGGCGACCGGTGAGGCGACGATAATATCCGGCTCAATGCCCTTGCCCTGAATCAGCCTGCCGTTGGGCGTGTAGTAGAGCGCCGTGGTGAGCCGCAGGCCCGAGCCGTCCGTCAACGGTACGATGGTCTGGACCGATCCCTTGCCGAATGTCTTCTCGCCGACAACGGTGGCCCGCTTGAGGTCCTGAAAGGCCCCGGCCACGATCTCCGAGGCGCTGGCGCTTCCCGGATTGACCAGCACGACGACCGGCATTTTGAAACTCGGGTCCTGATCGGAGGAGGTGTAGCGGTTTCTCTGATTATTGACCCGGCCCTTGGTGTAGACGATGAGCTTGCCCGCGCCCAGAAACAGGTTCGAGACCGAGACCGCCTGGGAGAGCAGCCCGCCCGGATTGTTTCTGAGATCGATGACGAGGCCTTTCATTTCCTCGGGTCCGAGTTTCTCGATGGCCTTGCGCACTTCCTCGCCCGTCGAGGACTGGAAGCTGCGTATGCGCACATAGCCGACCCCGCCGCGCTCCATTCGGCTCCGGACGCTCTTGATCCGGATGACTTCGCGCGTGATCGTGAATTTCAGCGGTTTTTTCGCGTCCTTTCTGAAAACCGTGATCGTCACTTTCGAGCCGGGAACCCCGCGGAGCATCCGCACGGCGCCTTGAAGGTTCATCTCCTTCGTGCTTTTTCCCTCGATCTCGACGATTTGATCGCCCGCCTTGATTCCCTCCCGGTAGGCCGGGGTGTCCTCGATGGGGGTGACCACCGTCAACACTCCGCTCCGCACGGTGATCTCGATTCCCAGACCCCCGAAACGGCCCGAGGTCTCGACCTGCATCTCTTTATAAAACTCGGGCGACATGTAGCTCGTATGCGGATCGAGGGTGCGCAGCAGCCCCCGTATCGCCCCGCGGATGAGCTTTTTGCCCTCGATCTCGTTGACGTAGTTCGTCTCGACCAGAGAGAGCACCTCGGTGAAGGTGCGAAGCTCGGGATAGGTCCCTCCCTCGCGCGCCGACGTGATGCTCATGGGGCTGAGGGCCAACCCGACGGCAAGGCCGCCCGCTGCGGCCAACCACAGCATCCAACTGCCCACCTGATGCTTTTTCGACATATCGAACACTCCCAGAAATGCGGCTAGAGAACTTTGAAAAAACTTCAGCGACGGGGCGAAAGCCACCTGAGGGGATCTAGCGGAATCGATTCTCTCCGTATCTCGAAGTACAGGGCCGGTTTCCCCAGGACGCCGGTCGCGCCCACACGGGCAATCACCTGTCCTCCGGCCACCTTCTGACCCCGATCGACGAGGACTTTCCGGGCCCCGCCGTAAACCGTGTAAACACCCTCGCCGTGGCGAAGGATCAACAGCCGACCATACCCCCGCACCCAATCCGAGTAAACGACCTCGCCCGGAGCCACCGATTGTACCGGGGCGTCCCTCGGGGCGCGAATCCGGATTCCCCGGCTCCCCCCCGCCCGGTCCTCGAGGCGGGGCTCGCCCCTGACCGGCCAAGGGAGGCGTCCCTCGAGCTTATCAAACATGGCGGCATTGCGGTCGATCTGCGAATCCCGGACCTTCATCAGCGAAGCGATGGCGTCGCGCATGGCGTCGCGGGAGTTTTCCAGCTCCTCCATCAACACCTTTCGTCTGGCTTTATTCTTCTCCAGCAGCGCCAACCGCCTAGACCGGCGCGAATAGTAACGGGCCACCCGGCCTTTCGCGCGGGCCTGCCTTTCCTTGAGTTTTTTTCTCCGCTCCACCTCCTCGGCAGCGGCGGTTTCGAGGCGGCGGAGGCGCTGCTCGGCCGCCCGGTACCGGCCGAGGAGTTGTTGATCGTGGCGGGCCAGCCGGGTCACCAGCGTCCAGCGGTCCATCAAGTCCCACATCGACCGGGACATGATGATTAACCGGACATTCCCGGCGCTTCCGCCCATGTAGAGCGCCCGAAGCCTGGCCCGCAAGCTCAGCCGCCGCTTCTCCTGTTTGTCCCGGAGTTGTTGGAATTTCCCGCGAATTTCCCCGTGCCGGATCTCCGAGCGCCTCATCTTCCGGGCCAGCAGCCTGAAGCGCTGGTCCTCGACCGCCAATCGGGCCGAGAGGCGGTCCAGCTGCGAGAGAAGGGATTCGGTCCGAAGGCGGCCCTTGGCGTCGCGGTCGCGCGCGAGGGCCAGACGGGCCTCAATCCGGCGGAGCTGATCTTCGTCTTTTTCGATCTCGCGCTCGACCTTTTGGATGGCGGCCGAACCGGCGGCTGGCGCGGCCAGTGCGGCTGGCGCGGCAAGGGCCGGGCCGGCCTGGGTGGTCAGGAAAACCAGGCCCGAAAGGAACAACACAACCGGACGCACACCCCAACCCGGACCCGGCCTCGCCTCCCCTCCCCGGGCCACCTTATTCCCTTTGCTTCCGCAGATAGTGGCTCACCGTAGCCGCGCTTCCCACGAACCCCAGGCCCGCGCCCACCCCGACGAGGAGGACACCCAGATGCCACCCGCCGGGCTGAACGATAAAACCCTCGACGGAAAATCCCGAGAGCACGGGCAGAAAAAAAGCGTAATAGAGCAGCATCAGCGACGCGTAGGCCGCGCCGCCGCCGCAGGCGCCGCACAGGACCCCTTCGGTGATATAGGGAGTCCGGATGAATCCGTCGGTAGCTCCGACGAGGTGCATGATGGCGATATCGTCGCGGCGGGCGAAGAGCGTGAGCCGAATCGTGTTTGCGATGATGAAAAGAACGCCAAGCCCGAGCAGCGCAGAGATCGTCCACATCGCCAGCCGGATGAGTTGAATCGCCCCCTCGAGCCGCCGGAGCCAGGCGAGGTCGTTGCGGAGACGCTCGACTCCCGGCATCACGCGCACCTGGGCCATGAGCGACTCGATATTCACCATCGTCCGCCAGCCCGGCCTGAGGATCACCAGGTAGGAAGAGGGAAGAAACGCCTCGCCGAGGCCGTCGAGCACACCTGCGTTGGACCCCAGCTGCTCGCGGAATTTTCTGAGGGCATCGTCCGATGTCCGCTCGGCCACCCGTTCGACCGCCTCGTAGCGAAGCACCGCGCTCCGGATCGCCTCTTTTTCGGCGGGGGAGATTTCGTTTTTTAAAAACACCTCGACCTGGAACCGCTCCCGCCAGTTTCCGATGAGATCCGAGACGTTCACCTGGACAATCCAGAGCGCTCCGAAAAAGATCAGGCTGATCGTCGTCGTCACGATGGTGAGCGCCGCGACGGCGCGGTTCTCCCGCATGTCGAGCAGAGCTTCCCTGAAAAAATAGGGGAACGACTGAAGCCAGCGATTCACGCCCCGGCCTTCGCGATCTGGCCGAACTCGAGGCGAACCGTCCGCGAGCCGACGTACTCGATGACCGATCGATCGTGGGTGGCGACCACCACGGTCGTCGCCAGGCGGTTCACCTCCTTGAAAACGTCCATGACCTCGTTGGCCATTTCGGGGTCGAGGTTTCCCGTCGGCTCATCGGCGATGAGAAGCGGGGGGCGGTTCACCAGGGCCCGGGCGATGGCAACGCGCTGCTGTTCGCCGCCGGACAAAAACCGGGGGTGAAGGTCGCGCTTCTCGGCCAGGCGCACCAGCTTGAGAACGGCGTAGACTCTGCGGCGCGCCTCGCGGGCGGAAACGCCGATGGCGCGCTGACAGAAGGCGATGTTCTCGAACACCGTCCGGCGCGGGAGGAGCTTGAAATCCTGGAAGACAACCCCGATCCCCCGCCTGAGGTGGGAGAGTTCCTTCCGGCGTAGGCGGGTGATGTTGCGCCCCGCGATGAAGACCTGCCCCCGGTCGGCGATCTCGGCTCCGTATAGAAGGGAGAGAAACGTCGTCTTTCCGGCGCCGCTGGGCCCGGTGATGAATACGAACTCCCCCCGCCCGACCTGAAGATCGACGCTCTGGAGAACGAAGCGGCCATGCTCGTAGCGCTTCCAGACGTTCGCCAGACGGATCATGTCCTGAGAAGGGGCCGCCTCGGGAGTGACCGCCCGCCTCGCGGCCGGCTGCGTCCTCGGGGAAGAAGGGCTTTGCAATTCCAGCGTCTCCCTAAATGGGGGTCTGTCCCCCGCTCCGGGGTGGCGGCTCCGGAGCCGGGCCGCCGAATCCTCTAACATCCTAACTATTTGCTTTTAATGAGGAAAGGCAAGAAATCCTGAGTCATATCCGGGGCGGAGCAAGGAGCGCGTCCAGGGCGGGATTATATAGGATCCGGGGCGGGGATGAATTATTTTCCGGCCAATTCCCTCGCCCGGGCGGCGATGTTTTCGGCCGAGAATCCGAATTTCTCGAAACTCACCTTGGCCGGAGCGCTCGCGCCAAAACCGCTCATCGCCACGACACCGCCCGAATCGCCCACCCACTCGAGCCAGCCCTGGGCCGCACCCGCCTCGACGGCCAGCCGCGGGCCCGCGCCCGGAGCGAGGACCTCGTCGCGGTAGGCTTGGGGCTGCGCCCGGAAAATATCCCAACTCGGCATGCTCACCACGCGGGCATCGACTCCGCCGGCGGCGAGCAGATCCCGGGCGGCGAGACACGGAGCGACCTCCGAACCGGTCCCAATCAGGGTGACGACGGGAGCCGCCCCGCTTTCCCGCGCGAGAATGTAGGCGCCCCTCAGAACGCCCTCGGCCCCTCCCATGCCAGAGCGGTCCACGGTCGGCAACCCCTGACGCGTCAGCACCAGCATGGTCGGGCCGTCTCGCCGCTCAATCGCCGCCCGCCAGGCATGGGCCGTCTCGTTCGCATCGGCCGGCCGAATCAGCGACAGATTCGGCACAACCCGGAGGGAGGCGAGATGTTCGACGGGTTGGTGCGTTGGCCCGTCCTCGCCGAGCCCGATGGAATCATGCGTCATGATGTAGATCACCGGCAGGTTCATCAAAGCGGCCAGCCGGATGGCGGGTCTCGCATAATCAGTGAACACAAAGAACGTCGCCGCGTACGGGCGGACGCCGCCGTGAAGAGCCATCCCCGAGGAAGCGGAGCACATGACATGCTCCCGCACCCCCCACCGCATGTTGCGGCCCGAGAAATTACCCTTAACGAAATCGCCCTCTCCCGACAACAGGGAATTGTTCGATCCGGCGAGATCGGCGCTTCCCCCCTGGAGCCAGGGAATTTTGCCGGCGATGGCGTTGAGAATCTTCCCGGAGGCAGCCCGGGTCGCGAGCGCTCCATCTCCGGGGTCGAATACGGGAATGTCCTCGTCCCAACCGGGAGGGGGATCGCCCTTGAGCGCGGCTTCAAACCGCGCGGCAAGCTCCGGGTCGGCGACCCGGTAGTCCTCGAGCCTGTGGCGCCACGCCGCCTCGGCCTCTCGGCCCCGTTCCACCGCCGCTCCCAAGTGGGCCGACACTTCGTCCGGCACGAGAAACTTCTCCTCCTCGGGCCAGCCGTAGCTTTTCTTCGTGAGCGCGACCTCCTCATCGCCGAGCGGGGCACCGTGCGCGGCCGCCGTGTCCTGAAAGTTCGGAGAACCGAAACCGATGTGCGAGCGCAAGATAATGAGCGAGGGCCGGGCGGCCTCGTCGCGGGCACTTCGGAACGCGCTCTCGAGCGCGCCCAAATCGTTCGCCGCATCGCCGAGGTTCTGAACCTGCCATCCGTAGCTCTCGAACCTCCCGGCGACGTCCTCTGTGTAGGCCAACTCCGTCGATCCTTCGATGGTGATGCGGTTGTCGTCGAAGAGGACAACGAGTTTCCCGAGGCCGAGATGACCGGCGAGCGAGGCCGCTTCGTGCGAGGCGCCCTCCATCAAATCGCCGTCGCTGGCGAATACGTAGGTGTGATGCCCCACGATCTCGCGGCCCTCGCGGTTGAACACCGAGGCCAGGTGAGCTTCGGCAATGGCCATCCCGACGGCGTTCATGATTCCCTGGCCCAGCGGGCCCGTCGTCGTCTCGACGCCGGGCGTCAACCCGTACTCGGGGTGTCCCGGGGTCTTGCTCCCCCATTGCCTGAAATTGACGATCTCCTCGAGAGGAAGATCGTAGCCGGTCAGGTGAAGAAGCGAGTAGAGGAGCGTTGAGGCGTGGCCGCACGAGAGCACGAACCGGTCGCGGTCGAACCAGTCCGGGTTCCTCGGATTGAAGCGCATGATGCGGGAAAAAAGAACATAGGCGGCGGGCGCCAGCCCCATCGGGGTTCCGGGATGCCCGGAATTCGCTTTCTGAACCGCGTCCATCGACAGCGTTCGAATCGTGTTGACGCAAAGCTCGTCCAGAGGCGGCGAAGAAACGACACCGGTCCACTCCGCTCCCTCCGGACCTGATTTTATATTTTGAGGCATACCGAATGCACTTTCTTCAGGAAATAAATCCGCTCATCAATTACGGAGATAAAACCAAATCGGATCCGCGCCGGCCGGACGCCGAACCACGTGAGTTTGGATCGTTTCAGATATTTGTCAATCCGCGCCGCCGCCCGGTTCCCCCAGTGAACCCGGCGACATGCGTGCCTTTCTCCGCTGAATCGTCCGGAGCCAGCCCTCCAGTGATTTGACCACATCGCTATGCGGCCCCGAATAGGATGGCTCCGCATCTTCAATAACCTCTTCGGCGGGCCGGGGCAAGTCCCCCTCCCCGCTTTCCGCCAGCCTGGCCTCAAGCTCCTGTATTTTCGCTTCAAGCCACGGCGAGTCCCGTTCCGCCGTCAACGCCTTGCGGCACAGATCGAGCGCCAGCGGGGCGTTCCCCTCATTAATATACATATCGATGATCCCGCTCATCATCTCCTCGGCCTGACTCAGGGCGGGCACGGCCTCGGGAGCAGGCTCCTCCATCGCCCCCATATCCCCGGCAATATCCGCCTCCCCCGGCGCCGCTTCGGCAGCCTCGGGGAGTTCAGCGAGTTCAATCTCGGGCACGGCCTCGGGAGCGGGCTCGTCGGTCAGAGAGATCGATTCTTGAGGCAGGGCCTCCTGAGGCGGCGACTCTGGGAGCCCTGCCTCAAGATTTGATACCTCTGGCGTTAAAACCTCCGGAGTCGAAACCTGGGGCTCTTCTTCCTCCTCGAAAACCACCGATTCGAGATAGACATCCGCGCCGCCCGCTTCGGCCTCCAATTCCGCCCCGGCCTCTCCCGGCTCACCGGAAGCCGAAGGCTCATCTGTAGACGGGGCCTCTTCGGCGGCGGCGTCATTATCTATTTCCGCCATTTCCTCGGCGAAAAGGGCGTCGAGATCATCTCCCTCTCCGGCGGGGTCCCCACCGAGGGTGGGCCCTTCAAGGGCGGGCTCCTCAACAGCGGGGCCTTCTTCTCCTTCGGGCACCTCTTCCAGAGCCGCCTCGGCGACCGGCTCCGCATCATCCGAAACCTCCGCGGCGATGGACTCTTCCGCTATTATCGCCTCCGCATCGCCCGTGGAAATTTCGGCTTCCTCCGGAAGAGGAACCTCCTCCGGCGCCCCTTCCGGGACCTCCGCCGAAACGGACTCTCCAAGCTCCTCCTCGAACAGGGCATCCAAATCGCCGAAGCCCTCCTCGGCCCCGGCTTCTTCCGCCCCGGCCACCGCCGCAGCCTCTTCCTCTCCGGGCTCGTCGGGCGGCTCCCCGAGGGCGGCCAGATCGTCGAGCCCTTCGGCGGGCTCCTCGGCCAGCAGCGCATCGAACTCGTTCAGATCGTCGGCCCCGGCTTCCTCTGCCCCGGTCACCGCGGCAGCTTCTTCCTCGCCGGGCTCGTCGGGCGGTTCCCCGAGGGCGGCCAGATCGTCGGACTCCTCGGCCAGCAGCGCATCGAACTCGTTCAGATCGTCGCCCTCCGGTTCCGCCCCGGCCACCGCCGCAGCCTCTTCCTCGCCGGGCTCGTCGGGGGGCTCCCCGAGGGCGGCCAGATCGTCGGACTCATCCACGGCATCCACCTCCGCAACAGGCGCGGGAGCGGATGGCTCCTCAGACTCTTCGGCGAACAGGGCATCGAGATCGTCCACTTCACCGCCCGCGTCCGCCGCGGCAGGAGCCGGGGTATCCTCCGGCTCATCGGCGAACAGGGCGTCCAGATCATCCACCTCACCGCCCGCTTCCGCCTCGGCAGGCGCGGGGGCGGCGGCCTCTTCCGGTTCATCGGAGAACAGGGCATCGAGATCGTCCACCTCGCCGCCCGCGTCCGCAGGTTCCTCAGCCTGGGCAGCGGGAGCCTCAACATCGGGCGAGGCTTCGCCGCCAGCGGCCTCGTCAAGGATGGAGTCAAAATCCTCCACCTCGGGCGCGACACCGGCGTCAACATCGAGCGCGGCATCATCGAGCGCATCAGCGCCGCCTCCAGCGACGCCAGCGCTGCCTGTAGCCTCCTCAAGAATGGAGTCAAAATCCTCAACCTCGGGCACGGGCGCGGCCCCGCCGCCGGCGCCGAGTTGATCCTGAAGATCGGAGATTTTTTCGAGGTAATCGGTATTCTCCGGGTCCTCCTCGGCGAGAGTTCGGTAGACATCCAGTGCTTTTTCGAGATGACCTTGGGAGACATAAAGCTCGGCGAGCGATTCGGTAGGCACGGCATCGCCAGCCTCCTCGATCGGGGCCTCCCCGATCGACACCCCGTCCCGCACGGGCGCGGAGGGGACCGAAGCCGGAGCGGCTCCGCCTTCTTCGAGAGCGGCTGCGGCGGCATCGCCCGGATCGAACATGCCGATCGCCACGAGAGCGCGGCGCACCCCTCCCTCATCGCCCGACTTCTTGTGGCAATCCATGAGGAAGCGCTGGGCGGCGAGATTCCAGGGGGATCGCGCAATCGCCTTTTCGAGCTCGCTCGCCGCCTCGCTGATCTGATCTTTCGCCAGGTAAATTTCGCCGAGAAGGACGCGGGGGGCGGTGTAGGCCGCGTGATGCTGGAGGCCGCTCGTCAGAAGGTCGATGGCCTTATCGGCTTCGCCCTTCTCCCAGTTGAGGCCGGCAAGCGGAAAAAACGCCGGGGAGGCCGGATCGTCGGCAAGCTGTGCCTCGAGAGCCTGAATCCTGGAATCGATATCGCCTAGTCGAGATGCCATTAGAGTCTGCCGGACGGGATGGAATAAACAATAACAACGTAAGGCTAGCAAAGCCCACTTTCCCTGACAAGGCTTGAAGATCAACCCTTTACCCGCCTTGAACCGGAAACGTATACTCCCCGGACCTCTTCTCGAAATTCCGCCGGGAGATAGAACTCGAAGATGATTCAAATTGGCATCGACGCCGGGGGAACATTCACGGATTTCTGGGTAGCGGAGGACTCTCCCGGCCTCTCTCCCGAATACGAGGGAGCCCCCCATAAAACCCCCTCGACGCCGGAGGACCCCTCCCGGGCGGTCATCCGGGGGCTGGGGGAAATCGCCGCCGCGCGGGGGCTAACCACAGGGGATCTCCTCGAAGACACCCGCCTCATTGTCCACGGGACGACCGTTGCGACCAACGCCGTCCTCACCGAAAGCGGCGCCCGGGCCGGCCTCATCACCACCCGGGGTTTCAGGGATATTCTCGAAATGCGCCGGGGCTGGCGCGAGGATTTTTTCGACAACAAGCGGCCGCTGCCCAAACCCCTCATCCGCCGGGCGCTGCGCCGCACGGTGACGGGCCGCCTCGATGAGACCGGAGCCGAACTCGAACCCCTCGACGAGGTCAGTGTGCGCGAGGAGGCCCTGAGGCTCAGGGCGGAGGGCGCCGAGTCGGTCGCCCTTTGCTTCATGCACGCCTGGGCGAATCCGGCGCACGAAATGCGGGCGGCCGAGATCGTACGCGAAGCGTTCCCCGAGGCGTTTCTGACCGTCTCCTCGGAACTCCTGCCGCAGATTCGCCTCTTTGAGCGAGTGAGCACCTGCGCCTTCAACGCCTATGTCGGCCCCATCATTCAAGAATATCTGGAGAAGCTCGACAGCGCGCTGCGCGGGCTCGGCTTCGGGGGCGCTTTCCTCATCATGGGCTCCCACGGCGGGGTCATGACCGCCCCCGTCGCCGCGCGGCGGGCCGCCGCCTCCCTGCTCTCGGGCCCGGCCGCGGCCCCCGTCGCCGCGGGCCGGGTGGCCGCTCCGCACGGAATCGAGGACTACATCGTCACCGACATGGGCGGGACCAGCTTCGATGTCGCTCTCGTCCAGGGCGGCGAACCCCTCGTTTCCCAGGAAAACTGGCTCGGCGGCAAGCGAATCGCCCTGCCCTCGCTGGACATCCACACCCTGGGCGCGGGCGGAGGAAGCGTCGCCTGGGCCGACCGGGGAGGCATCCTCCACATCGGCCCCGAGAGCGCCGGGGCGAGCCCCGGGCCCGCCTGCTACGGCCAAGGCGGGCGGAAGCCCACGGCCACCGACGCCTGCCTGGCCCTGGGCTACCTGGACCCCGAATATTTTCTCGGGGGAAAGGTCCGCCTCGATCCCCGCGCCGCCGGCGAGGCCATTAACCGGGGCGTCGCCGAGCCGATGGGGATGCCGGCCGAGGAGGCGGCGCTGGGAATCTACGAGCTCATCTGCGTCCAGATGGCGGCGGGAATCCGTGAGGTGACCATCCGCCGGGGGCTCGACCCGCGCGATTTCCTGATGCTGGCGGCGGGAGGGGCGGGACCGCTTCACGCCAATCACATCGCGCGCGAGCTGGGCATCTCCCTCATCATGGCCCCCAGGGACTCGGCCGTTTTTTGCGCGGCCGGCATGCTCGCCTCGGATCTGAAGCACGATCTCGCGGTGAGCTGGCGTGCGAGATTCACGGAACTCGTCCCGGCGGAGCTGGCCGCGCGCTTCCGTGCGCTCCGGGACCAGTGCAGGGCCGTCCTCTCCGAGCAGGGAGTCTCCGGGGAGCGCATGCGGTTCGAGCCGGGGATGGACATCCGCTACATCGGTCAATACCACGAGGTCGGCGTCCCCCTGCCCACCGAGATGATCGATGCACCCGACATCGGCGGCATCCTCGACCGATTTCACGAGCGCCACGACATCCTCTACGGCTACGCCACCAGAGAAATGCCGGCGGAATGCATCACGATGCGCATGAGCGCCCGCGGCCGGATGGACCGCCCCGAAACCCTTTCCCAAAAATTAGGCGAGCCGCCCGCCGCGCCCCTCCCCCACGGCCGCCGGCCGATTCGCCTGCCCGGCGAGCCTCGCCGCCTCCCCGCCGAGGTCTACCGGTCGCTCACACCGGGGCAGCTAATCGCCGGGCCCGCCATCGTCGAGCGGCCGAACACGACCGTTCTCGTCCTGGGGGATTACGAACTCGCCTGCGACGCCTCGGGCAACTACATTATCTGGCCCGAAGCCAGGTCCGCTGAGATGCGCGCCCGCTTTCTTTCAGATGTCGGGAGCGCCCGGGGATGAGCGTTAACGGCATCGACCCCATCCTCGCCTCCGTCCTCCAGAGGCGGCTGCGCTCCATCACCGAGGAGATGGCCCTCACCCTCCTTCACACCACCCGATCGCCCATCCTCTCGGAGGGCCGGGACTTCGCCACCGGCATCTACCGGGCGAACGGCGACATGCTCGAGCAGACCGAGTACACAGCGCTCCTTGGCTTCGCCCTTCAACCCTCGCTCAAGGCCTGCATCGAATATTTCGGGGACGACATCGGTCCGGGCGACGTGATCTTTCACAACGACGTTTACAACGCCGGAAACCAGATCAACGACCTGGGGGTGTTCAAACCCATTTTCCTCGAGGGCAAGCTCGTCGCGTGGGCCGCTTGCAAGGCCCATCAGGCGGACCTGGGCGGGGGCGCTCCCGGCGGCTACAACCCGGACGCCACCGAGGTCTGGCACGAGGGCCTTCGTGTGCCGCCCCTGAAGATGTGGGCGGGCGGGAAGCTCCGCCGGGATGTCTGGGACTTTCTCTTCGCCAACACCCGCCTCGACATCGTCGCCGAGGATGCAAAGGCCTGCGCCGGCTCCTGCAGCGTGGGCGAGCGGCGCGTCCTCGATGTATTGGACCGCTACGGCCGCGATGTCTTCGACCGCCATATGGACTACGTCATCGACGGCGCCGAGCGAATCATGCGGGGCGAGATCGCCGCCATGCCCGACGGTGTGTACCGGGGCGAGTCCTTCCTCGCCAACGACGGTCACCAGGAGGGCGTCCGCCACAAAGTCGTCTGCACGGTCACCATCGCGGGCGATTCGATCAAATTCGACTACACGGGCTCGGCGGGTCCGACGCCCGGCTACGCGAACGCCCCGCTTCACGCCGCGACGAGCGGCCTGATGATCGCCGTCCTGATGAACGTCGATCCGCAAATTCCGCACAACGCGGGCATCCTCCGGCCCCTCGAAATGATCTTCCCCGAGAACTCGATGCTGAACGCCGAGTTTCCCCATGCCACCAGCTACGGCAACCACCTCACCCACCAGATATGGGAGGCCGCCGTGAAGGCGCTCGCTCAGGCGGTACCCCACAGCGTCACCGCCGGATGGAACAAGTGCTACTGGGGGATGTCGAGCGGCCTCGACGGGCGGAGCGGCCGCCGCTACGTCGATTTTTTCCTGTTCGCGATGAAGGGGGGATCGGGCGCGACCGAAGGCCTCGACGGCTCCGCCCATCTGGGCACGGTGATGACGGGCGGGGCGATGACCGCGCAGGACCCCGAGATGCACGAGGTCCAGACCCCCCACCGCCTTCATCACTTCGAATTCGAGATCGACTCGGCCGGCCCCGGTCGCTGGCGCGGCGGGCTCGGCGTTCGGTCAAAGTGGAAGATCCTGGGCCAGGACGCCAAGGTCATCATGTTCGGCCAGCAGACCGAGCCCGGAGAGGAGCCCTTCGGCCTCTTCGGCGGCAAGCCCGCCGGCCTCAACACCGCCCGCCTCACCCATCCCGACGGGCGGGAACGCCGGCCCAAGGGCCACGAAATCATCCCGGACGCGGACGGCGCGATTATCGAGATGACCGCATCGGGCGGCGGCGGGTACGGGGACCCGAGGCTGCGGCCCGCCGACCTGATCCGGGAGGAGGTGCGCGACGAAATTATTTCAATCGAATCGGCCCGGCGCGACTACGGGGTGGCGCTCGATCCCCTGACGCTCGAAATCGATGAAGACGAAACCGCGCGCCTCCGGAAAGGGGTCTAGATATATCGGCGCGGGGCGGCTCAGGATGAAACCAGCGGGCCGCCGTACAGGCGGTGCTCGACCATGATTCAAAGATCCATGACGACCTCGAGGCCCGCCCGCTCGGCGCGGGCCGCGGCTTCCTCGTCGATGACGCCTTTTTGGAGCCAGATCGCCCGCGTCCCGGCGGCGATGGCTTCGTCCACCACCCCGCTCACGAAATTGCTCCGCCGGAAAACGTTCACCATCTCGGGGGGCTCGGGCAGCGCGGAGAGCCGCGGATAGCACCGCTCGCCGAGGAGTTCATCGTGACCGGGGTTGACGGGAACGATCTCGTAGCCCGCCTGTTGCATGTAGATGCTCACGTAATGGCTGGGCCGGTGTTCCTTGGGCGAGAGACCCACCACGGCGATGCGCCTAAAATCCCGGAGCACCTGCCGGACGGCCCCTGAATCCTGAAAGTCGCCGCCGCTCATTCGCTTATTTCCGCCTCCGCGGTCCGATGGTCGCTCGCTTCCCACTCCCCCAAATGTTCCCGAAGCGATTCGGGGCTGTCGGCTGCGCCTAAAAACGCGGACACGGCCTCCTCATCGGTATCGTAGAGCGGATAGCACGAAGCCGGGGCCGCCCCGCCGGGCAGGTGGACCACCGCGTCCACCATGAACCCCGGTATATTCGTCCGCTCGGGTTTGTCCTCGAAAAACTTCGTTGGGGCGATACGCTCGGCGGTGAGGATGACGCCCTCGGAGGCGCGGGAGAGGAGCACATCCTCGAACGGGCCGCCGTCGATACGCGCGTTTCCGGCCGCGTCGGCGTGCTGAACGTGGACGACCGCCCAGTCGGGCCGTATTCGGGGGATCATGTAAACGCTCTTTCCCGTGTAGGGGTCCTCGGCCTGGAGGAACCCCGAACTCGCCGGGGTGTCCGAGCCGTCGAACCCCGAGACCGGCTGGCTCGGAAGCCCGTAGGCCGAGGCGCGCAGGCCCGCGATCACGCTGTAGCAGGCGTGTTCCACCACCCGGATATTTCCGCTCTCGACCCCGCGCCGGTAGGAGGGCGCCATGCCGAAGAGGTTTTCGTAGCCGATGTAGCCCGCCCGCACCTCGGCCACCGCCCCCGCCGCGCAGAGGAGATCGATCTCGTAGGCCCCCGCCGTTTTAATCATGACGAGGCCCCGGCGACCCTGACGCGCGAGCTCGCGGGCGAAGGCCGACGGGGTGCGCGAGAGCGAATTGCCGCCCAGCGCGACCATCTGACCGTCCCGGACGAGGCCGCCGGCCTCTACAAGAGATATCAGCTTGCTCACATTTCCTCCTGTCGCGCCGGCCGGGCTAGCGGTCCTCCGGCTAACAGCCGACTCGGCTAGCGTTCCACCCGGCGAAGCGCGGCGAACTCCGAGTAGCGCACCCCCTCGGGATCGATCTCGGCGAGGGCGGCGAGTTCATCCTCCGTAGGCGGGATGGTCTCGGGTACTTCAGCGCCCAGATCGAGCGGAAATCCCGTCCGCCCGACCACCTCTTCCACCGAAACGCCCGGATGAACGCTCCCCAGCTCAAGGCCCCCCCCGCGCATCTCCATCACGGCCAGCGGAGTGACCACCCGCGCCAGGTTGCCCGACTGGGTGACGAAATCCACCTTCTCGACAAAAGTGCGCCGGTCGTGCACCACCCGCCAGATCACGATCCGCCGGGCCTGCTCCATGATGACCGACCCGCCCCCGCCTCCGGGCAGGCGAACCTTAGGGGCGGACGGCTCGCCGATGTAGCTCATGTTCACGCGGCCCGCCTTGTCGATCTGCGCACCGCCCAGGTACATGAGATCGACCCCGCCCCGCGCGAAAAGATCGTAGGCGTCGGCGTTCGAGAAGATCACCGCCGCCCCCTGGCACAGCGCCGGATCGTTCGTGCTGAAGGGCAACCGCCCGGGCCTTGGGTCCACCGAGCCGGCCACCTCGATGAGAACGCTCCCCGGCGCATGCAGCTTTTTGGCGAGAAAAATCGCCACCATCGGAAGCGGGGAGTTCACGCCGTGAAAGACGCGCTCACCCTCGCGCAGCTCCCGGGACAGGCAGACGGCCATCTGATCCGCCGCATCGCGCGCGGCCTGAACTTCGCTTTCCGCTTTCAGACTCATTTGATCATACCTGTAGATACGCCTCGGCCTCTGCGAGATATTCGGCGAGACCGTCCGCCGTTCGGGAAACCTCCATGTAGCGGCGCATCCTCGCCTCGTCCACTCC
>JAVEPB010000191.1 GCA_030922375.1 bacterium
CCGCTGGCAACGCGGGTTTTCGCATACTCAAGCGTATCCTCGTAGGCGGCGCGAGCCAGCCCCACCATTGCCGCCGCGTTAATCAGCGCATCGCCGCGCATGTGTCTGCGGATGTATGAAACGCCACAATTTTCCGGTCCCAATCGGTATTCCACCGGTATGCGGACGTTGTCCATCATCAACTCCCGGTTCAGGTTCAGCCGGTAGCCCATCTTGTCATGCACCCGCCCGTGAGAGACTCCGGGCGTATCTCTCGGGATCATCATCAAGGAGGCACCCTCGTCCACGCCTTTCGTCTGATCGGTGCGCACATAGACAAAATACAACTTCGCCCAGCCGATGTTCGAGACGAAATGCTTCATGCCGTTGATGACGTATTCATCCCCCTCCCGGACGGCCGAGGTTCTGTAGCCCGAATCGGGAGCACTGTAGGGCAAAAGGTTTTCCGAGCCCGAGTTTGGCTCGGTCGTAGCCGTAGAAATGAGAAAATGGGGGTCATCGCAATAGGCGCGGAGCCATTTCTCCCGAATCTCCTCGGAGGGACACAGTTCACTCTCCAGAATATGGGTAACTTTCGTCGCCGAAAGAAGCATGCCGCAGATGCCCCGGTTTCCCCACGATAGCTCCTCGGCCACGACGCAATGACTGAACAGATCGTCAATTCCGCCACCACCGTACTTTTCGGGGATGCCCATCGTCCGAAGACCCACCTTGTCAGCCTTTTCTAAAAGGGGCTCCATATAGGCGGCCTTGGCCGGATCGGGATTGTGGTCCAGTTCCAAACCAATAGGCCTCACCTCTTTCTCGGCGAATTCATGGGCAAGTTTCTGGAGTGCGATTTGTTCTTCCGTTAACCGATAATCGAACATTCCTCCTTCTCCTCTCTTTCGTGTGGGGCCGGCCCAATCGTCAGGGCTCACTGAATCTTCACAGCCGCCAGAGACAATTCAGTATGTATTATAGTCCTATCAATAGGACCTGGATAGATAAACACCCCCAAATTCTTCGAATACAAAATTTATTCTCCGATGACTTCCGCCACCTCCACCGGATGGCCGCGCTCGGCGGATTCCATCGCCGCCCAGACAATGCCAAGAACGTGGAGACCTTCCGGACCACCTACCTCGGGCGGGCGATTATCTCTGATGGCCCCTGAGAAATCTTCGAGCTCATCGACCAGATAATCGTGGCCCTCATATTCCTCATACTCGATGCGCTCTCTATCCACCCCGTCTTTTTTCAGCGTGTATATCCCATCCCAGCGGTCATGATCGAGATTCGCTTCATCGCCGTATGCGTTGAGAAAATAGTTATAGCGGCCATTTTGCGTCCGCGGGCTGATAAAACTCGTGCCGAGCGTGCCGAGCAGACCCGATTCGAACTCTAGCCAGAGGACGCATACATCGGGAATTTCCGATTTGGTCTTTATCTTGTTAAAAGCGGCCGATACTTTCTTGACCCGCCCGAAGAGGTATAGAAAATTATCCACCTGGTGAATGGCGACCTGCATCAAGGGACCGCCGGGCGAGCCCGATGCATACCACTGCCAGTTTTCCGGCGTGTAGTGAAGTCCCCGATCGTTGGAATAGTTGGTCTCGGCCAACGCAATAGTGCCCAGCACCCCTTCGTCGATCAGCCTCTTGAACAGTCGATGGCCTCTCAGGCGCCGCGAACTCGCTCCCACGGCGAGCGTCACGCCAGCGTCGTCACATGTTTTTATCATCGCCTTGGCGTCCGAAAGAGAGGCGGCAATGGGCTTGTCAACGAAAACGTGCTTTCCTTCCCTGGCCGCGGCGATGGCTAGTTCGGAATGCTTGTTATTTGGAGCAGAGATAACGACGGCATCCACTTCGGGATTCTTGACTAACGCCTCATAAGTTTCCTCTTCGCTGCAGCCGAATTTTTCTGTGAAAGCTTTGCGCTTCTCCGGTGTCCGGGTGAAGCAGCTCACGATTTTCATGTCCTGTGCTTTTTGAATCGCGGAAGCCAGCGTGTTTCCCCAACGCCCGAGACCGACGACAGCCACCTTCAATGGTTCTGAGCTCATAAAAAATATCTCCTGTTCGCGGCACTTCCTTGAAAGATTACAAAGAGTTCAACCGCGGGTCCAAAACATTTCGTAGCCAGTCACCCACCAAGTTCGATCCCAGCACCGTAAGCGTAATGGCGAGGCCTGGAAACGTAACCACCCACCAGGCGGTATACAGATGAACTTTCCCGTCGCTCAATAAGCCGCCCCAAGTGGGGGTCGGCGGCGGAACACCGAGCCCCAGAAAACTGAGACCCGCCTCGATTATGATCATTCTTCCCAAGTATAAGGATGCGATGATAACAACGGGTGCGAGCACGTTCGGGAGTATATGACGAAAAATAATCCGAAAATGGCTGCCGCCGATGCTCCTGGCCGCCTGAATGAACTCCTG
This sequence comes from bacterium, assembly GCA_030922375.1. GTDB lineage: Bacteria > UBA8248 > UBA8248 > UBA8248 > UBA8248 > UBA8248. Next base: position 2,424 of record JAVEPB010000191.1, read on the forward strand.
CTCACGCAGGGAGAGGACTTCGCCACGCACAACCCGGGCG
>JAVEPB010000192.1 GCA_030922375.1 bacterium
CCGAATGATCATCTCCTGGCTCAGGCGAAGCTCGTCGAGCGTTTCTTGTAGCCGGGAGTGATTTTCCGCGTTTTCTATGGCGATGGCCGCCATGTTGGCCAAGGAGTCGATGAGTTCGTATTCGCTGTCGGTATACCTCCGGGGCTCTTGGGTAAGACAGCTGAGCACCCCGACGATTCGGCCCTCGTATTTCAGCGGAATTCCAAGAAACGTACGAACGCCGTGCTTTTTAATCGCCTCGCGTCTCTTGACGAAAGTTTTGTCGTGTACGTTTTTGATGAAAAGCCGCGAGCCCTTCTCGGCAGTTTTGCCGACACCGCCCTCGCCGAGGGCAAACGCAAAGTTCGGGGAGTCATCAAAATACGCGCCCCGATGCGCGCTTAACTTGAAAGAATCGCCCTGGCGCCTGAAGATGTTGATGTAGGAAATTCCCAAGAGATCGTTGGTTGAGTCCAGAATGGATTCGAGAACCTCATCGAGGTCGAGGCTTGCGCTCAAATTCTGCAATAGCTCGTTGAGCCTGACCAGCCGGTCGATATAGCTCGAGCGCTCTCTCTCGGCTCGTTTTCGTTCGAACACCCGGCCAAGCTGGATGCCGACATTGCGCATGATCCCCAAAAGATTATCGTCGGGCGACATCTCCTGATTCGCAAAGAATTCCAGCACCGCGACGACTTCGTTCAAGACTTTGACCGGAAATCCGAAGGCGCCCCTCACGCCAAGATTGGTGACGTCGCGATTGCGTGAAAAACCGGGCTCGGTCTGAACGTCGGCTATCCAGGCGGGTTCGCCCGATTCCAATATCCGCCCCGGCAGCCCTTCGCCGATATTGAATCTGGTCTTTTCGGTCGCTTCCCGAAAGACGGAATAGGTTTCCAGCTCGCCCAAATGCCAGATGGGTGTCGGTTCAAGCATCTTTCCTTTTTCCGTGGATGGTACGTACGCATGACCCACGGGCCAGCCGGTGAGGCCGCAAATCAGGTCCACCACGAGCTGCAACGCTTCCTCGAGCGAATCCGTCTCGGTCGCCACTTCCGCAACCCGGTGAAGAAGTTGCGCTTCGAGCGCCTGCCTGGCGAGGGCCTCTTCCGAGCGTTTCCGGTCCGTGATGTTTTGTGCTGTTCCAAACATCCGTAAAGGGACTCCTCCCGCGTCAAAAAATACGTTTCCCCGGCTGTGAATCAGGCGCTCCTCCCCTTCAGGGGTTCGGATGTGAAATTCCGCGTCAAACGGCCCGTCTTTTAATGCCGCTTCGAGCGCTTTTTCTACGCCCGCTCTGTCGGCGGGGTAAATGCGCTCGAAGAACGTTTTCCTCGATGGGATGAATTCACCTTTCGAAACTCCGTGTATTCGATAGAGCTCATCGGACCAGATCGATTCGCCGGTCAGGAGGTCCCATTCCCAGCTTCCGATATGGGCGACTTGTTGCGCCTCGGCGAGACGCGATTCGCTCCGGCGGAGCGTCTCCTCGGCGCGTTTTTGCTCAGTAAGGTCTTTATGAATGATACTTATAGCGATTACTGTCCCATCTTCATTTTTGACGGGCGATACTGTCGCGCTTACGAGGACGGTCGAGCCGTCTTTTCTTGCCCTGTGGATTTCCGTGTGAAATGGTTCTCCGCGGTTCGCTTTTTCCCTGTCCTCCAATCTGCTCCAGTCCGATTCGGGGAACAGGATTTTTGTGGATTTTCCGAGGACTTCTTTTTCGGTGTAACCATAGATTTTTTCGGCCCCGGCGTTCCAATGGACGATCCTGAAATCCAGATCCCGGATGATGATGGCGTCGGCGTTGTCGTCCACCACGCTCTTGAAGAACTCGAAGCTTTTTCGGGCCTCTTCGTAAAGACGCGCGTTCTGGATTGCCGATCCAATTTGGCTCGAGATGGAAGTAAGCAATTCCTCTTCCTCGCCGCTGAAAGCATCGGGCTCCTCCCGGACAAGTACAAAATGCGCGATACACCGATCGTCTCGAATTACGGGGACGTAAATCGCACCATGCAGGCCCGCATCCGCCAGTATCCGGGTGTTGGGGGAGTCGATTTCGGCATAATCCGCAACATGAATCGGTCGCTTATGATTATGAAGATCGTCGAGCCAGGGCCTGGCCTGGACACCCAATTCCAGCGGGGGCACCTCGACGTCTGATTCGACATACAGATACCGGTAAATTTGATTTTCCAGGTCCTCTTCGGCTATCACACACCGAGCGCACGGAACAGCCCGGCGGATTTCTCTGACGACGCTGCGAAAAAGATCATCGGGCTTGATCTGGGAGCCCACGGCCCGGGCGATTTCATTGGCCAGTCCAAGGCGTCTCTCTCGTTTTTCTAAATCGCTGTAGAGTCTGGCGTTATGGATGGCCACAGCGGCGTGATCGGCGAATGTCCGGGACAGGGCCACCATGGGATCGGAAAATTCCTGGGGTGCATCCCAGTAGAAGGCTAGCGATCCGACCGCTTCTCCCTCATAGATGAGAGGAATAATCAGACCAGACTTATAACCTTCAGCAGCAATTATCTCTGGCGGAGTCTCAACTCGAGGATCATTTGTTGGGTCGGTGATTACCAATGGAACCTTCTCGGCAACGGCTCTGTTGGCGGGGAGTTCACTCGCATTTTCTTTTAAAAATAGCAAATATGAATTTGAAAGACCTCTGCTAAATATGACCTCAAGATCTCCTGTATCCTTTCTCTCGATAATGCACGAGCGGCTCGCCCCCAGAAGCTCTTCTCCATAGGAGGCCACCCTCAGCAAAATATCGGTCAATTCCATGCCGGAGGTCAGGGACTTGGCGGCTTCCTGGAGGCGATTCAGTTCGTTGAGCCGGCCAATGGTCTCCCCGTGGAGCCGCGCGTTCTCGATGGCGATCGATGCCTGGGAGGCAAGAGCCTCCAGAATTTCCAGGTCCTGATCGTCAAACGAGTCGACCGGCCCGGAGAACGCATTGATGACGCCGATAACGTTTCCCGCCTGACAAAGGGGTTGACCGATGTAGGAATTCAGCCCCCTCATCTTGAACCATTCGGCGTTCACCAAGCGGGAGTCCTGGAGGATGTCGGAGCAGATCATGGGCTGGCCGCTCTGGAATACGATCCCGACGAGGCCTTCGCCCGGTTTGAAGCTGTTTTTCGTTTTGTCCGAATCGTCGGTCGATCCCACGGAGGAATGAGAGACGAGCATGGAAGAGGACTCGTCAAAAAGAAAAATCTGAACGCGATCGGCGTTGATGAGACCCAGGGTGGCCTGACCCACATTGTCCAGCACCTCCCCCAAGTTAAGGTGCTGCGTGATTTTCTGGTTGAGGCCCACCAAGGCGGAAAGGCTCCTTTCGCGATTTTTCGCCTGGCTGTAAAGCGAGGCGTTCCGGATGGCCGCCCCAATTTGGTCAGCGATGGAGACGAGAAGGCCTTCATCTTCATCGGTAAATGCGTCTGGTTCGTCTCGAAGGAGACAAAGATGAGCGATGTACCGATTGTGCTGGATAATGGGAATCAAAATGCCGCTGCGAATACCGGAGTCAGCCAACAGTCTCGAGTTGGGGGAGTCGACTTCGAGGAAGTCGGGAATTCTAACCACCTGCTTTTTTTCATAAAGCGCACTCATCCAGGTTTTGCTCTGAGTACCAAATCTCAACAGGGGATGCTCGGTGTCGGACTCGACATGTAAATATTGGAGCGAACCCGTTTTCGGATCTGCTTCAACAATCATACACCGGCCGCATGGAACTACCCGCCGGATTTCCGAGACGATGGTTTTGAAAAGCTCGTTTGGCTCGAGTTCGGAGCTAATGGCATTTGCGATGTTGCCAACAATTTCCAAACGTTTGGCCCGCGCCTTGGCCTCCCCATGGAGACGCGCGTTTTCGATGGCGATGGCGGCTTGACCTGCGAATTCATTCAAGATCTCAAGATCGTCTTCCTTGAAGAAATTTTTCTCCATCGAGAAGCAGTTGATAATTAAAATGCACTTATCTTCTCGTTTAATAGGCACAGCGATATAGGAATGAAGGTTGTATTTTTGGGCCCACTCAACATTGATCCAGCGCGGGTCTTCTTGCACGTCTGGAATAATTGTCGGTGTTCCTGATTTTGCTACTGTGCCGATAAGGCCCTCTCCGAGGCCAAAGGACTTAAGCCCCTCGTCGGGGACTGGCCCATATGAAGCGCTGAGGTTGAATTTGCCAGTTGGTTCGTCCAACAGGAAAATTCGAGATTTGCCTCCCTTGGTAAGTTCTACTGAGGCACGGGCAATGTTTTCCAGGATCTCGTTTAAGCCTAGGTTTTGTGCAATTTTTCGGCTGAGGCCGTTGAGCACGGACAGGCGGGAGGTACGTTTTTCAGCCTCCTGATAGAGTTCGGCGTTTCGAATCGCGGGCCCCAGGTGAGCGGCGACGGAGGTGAGCAGCTCAATGTGGGTGGAATTGAAGGCGGCTGCCGCCCTGCTGGACAGGTGTACATACGCAACGCAGAGTTCCCCTTGGATTACGGGAATGAACAAAAGACTGCGGTAACCGGCCTTCGCAAGACGGATTTCCCGCCACCGGGTGTCCATTAAGTCAGGAATGTCAACCGGCTGGTTGGTTCTGTAGAGCTGCTGAAGGGGAATTTCTACCCTAAAATCCTCCTCGGGGATGACAAATCCTATTGGATGTTCCGTGTCTTCGATGAACTGAAAAACAGTCTTGGTTTCCGGATCGAAGATACCCACCACACATCGGTCGCACGCCACGACATTTCGAATTTCGCGGGAGATGATGCGGAAAATCTCATCCGGGTCGAGCTCGGAGCCAATGGCTTTTGTGATGTTGTCAACAATTTCCAAACGCTCGGCCCGCGCCTTGGCCTCTTGGTGCAGTATGGTGTTTTCGATGGTGATGGCGGCCTGGGAAGCGAGCGTGGCGAGCAACTCCAAATCTTCTTTGTCAAAAAAATCCCGTTCTTTCGAAAAACAGGCAATCACACCGGCGACCCGCCCCCCCCTTCGGATGGGGCAGCCCGCGTAGGAATGAATTCCGGTTTCTCGGTTCCAGCCGGAAAAAGCCGCGTGACCGGATTCGGGCGTAATCTCGAGTGCCGCCGGCCCGTCCAGCTGGACTATCTTGCCGGAGAGCCCCTCTCCCGGCTTGAAGCGGTGAGAGACCTCGGGGCCATGCGCTCCGCTGCTCGCCCGGAGCTCAAATTCCTGAGAGGCTTCGTCGAGAAGGGAAATTCTGGCGTAATCCGCCCGAACCAGATTGGTGGCGGTGTCCGTGATGCTCTCGAGGGCATCGTCGAGGTTTGGGAATTCGATGGTCTTCTGGCTTCTCTCGGCCAGGGCAACAAAACGATTTGTGCGCGAGACAATGCGTTGTTCCAGCTCGATGTTCAACTCTCGAAGCCCGGTTTCCGCGCGCTTTCGACTTAACGAAAGGATAGCCGTTACCCAGATGACCAGGAGGGCGAGAAGGCGATTAAGAACGACAATCCACAACACCCCCCCCGAAGGGGAAAGCAGGAAACCGATGGCGGTTAGCGCGGTCCCGGCCACCGCGATAATAAGCGTGTGATGCGTGTATGGGGACCGCAAGGAAACCAACAACGGAAAGAGATAGGGCACCCCGCCCGCGAAGCCCAGCGGAACGAAAAGGTCAATCCCAAAGACCACCGCGGCTAGTGCCAGGGCCGCCGTGAGGTGCCAGGGAAAAATTACATCTTTCGGGTTCATGGAGTGTGCCCTGCCGCGCGGCAAGAATCGAAAACTTGACCTTGCCGGACGAAAAAACGAATAACAGTGAACGCGTTCGCGCGTCATGCACTTCCCGGCCCGCTAGCGGCCGGTCGTACGCGTATTATCCGCATAGGGATAAATCAAAAAGATTTTTTTGCCCGAGACTGGCGCGGGCGCTCGGCCCGCGGAAGCGCTGTTGCCGAGAAGCCATTTTAGAAAGGTATTCCGGAGGAATTGTTATGGGATTGTTAGATATTTTGTTATTATAAGAATTCTTGGTCATTACAACCAAACATGATAGAAATTTTCCGAATTTTTCCCCTATGCCGCCCACCGGGCGGGCAATTGTTTCGATTTAAAGGGAGCTCAAGGCAAGGGAGGCTGCTTATGGGATAGCGGCCCAAAGGTCTTGCGCCCGCATATTTGGAATGATGCCGGCGCAACAAAAGGATAGTTCGTGACCAAGACAAGGATTCTTTTTTTATGCACCGGGAATTCCTGCCGGAGCCAGATGGCCGAAGGGTGGGCGCGGCGCCTCAGGGCGGGCGATCTCGAATCTTTTTCGGCGGGAATTGAAATCCACGGCTTGAATTTACGCGCTGTCCAGGTAATGGCCGAGTGCGGTGTGGATATATCGGGCCATCGCTCGAAAGACCTGGGTGAGTTCGCCGGAGAGGCGTTCGATTGTGTGGTAACGGTGTGCGGCCACGCGCACGAGATTTGCCCAGCATTCCCCGGCGGGACGAAAACGATCCACGCACCTTTTGACGATCCTCCACGGCTCGCCGAAAGCGCGGACAACGAAGAAGAAGCGCTCGGACATTACCGGCGGGTGAGAGATGAAATTCGTGAATTTATCGAAGGGCTTCCCGGAACGCTCGGGAAGGGTTAGTGCGTGATGGAATATCTGGTCAAGACCGCGAGAGAACTTTGGGCTGGGGAGGTCCCCCTGTGTCCCGCCTTTTGGATTTACGGATTTGCGGTGGAACTGATTTTCAAGTGGGTGATGCGCTGGTTGGACGCCTCTGGCCATACAGGGGATTTCGCGTTTGTGTTTGTTGGTGGGGTCGCGGTGGTTTATTCCGCTTTCGCTTCGGTCGCGATCTGGAGAAGCGCATCGAAATTCGAGGGACAAGAGGCTTGGGCCTGGGCGGCAAGGATAGGTGCGATCGTATGGCCCATGGGCATCTTCTGGGGCCCGTGAACTTTTGGGGCAAAGCCAATCGATAAAACCGCAGCGCATTGATGATTCAGTCGAACAGGTTTTCCTGACCGCCCGAAAGAGCGTCGCGGGCCGCTTGAATCACAGCGCGCTGCGCGGTGGGCAGCGGAAGCGCTTCAATGTCTCCCGCGCCCGCCCACATCGAATTTTCGTTAGGCGATATCTTTCTCTTGTTTTTGTTGGGAATTCCTCCTCCTTCGACCGCACCAAGGACAACGAAAAGAATTTTCCGGTGGGTAAGGGTCCGGGTGAGGCGGACAATCTCCTCCCCCGGGCGCCATCCCGGTCCCAGGGCCGACCGGCACAGGTGAGCGAGAGCTTTTTTGTCCGGCTGGCCGGGACGCCCATCCACCATCAGGCCGGGCAATTCCCACATTCCCCCGAACAGCCCCTCTTCTTCACGGCGGACCAGCCGGATTGAATTCTGGTTCTTCGCCCAAAGTTGAAAAACGGTGACCTCCCGGGGGGGCTTTTTTTTCGTTTTTCTGGGGCGGGCCATCGCAGTTCCCCCCGCCAGCGCGGAGCAATGCCGCGAAAGGGGACACGCCTGACAGTGGGGGTTTCTGGGTAGGCAGATTGTTGCGCCCAGGTCCATCACGGCTTGGTTAAAGTCACCGGGCCGCGAGGGGGGAACGAGCGCCTCCGCCTCCAACTCGAGGGCCGCCTTGACTGACGGCATGTCCACCGGCTCGCTAAAATCGAGAAGCCGGCTCAAGACGCGAACAAAATTTCCGTCCACCGCCGCGGCTCGTTCACCAAAAGCGATACTCGAAACCGCACCGGCAATATAGGGCCCGAACCCCGGAAGATCCTTGAGCGATTTTTTGTCCGCGGGAAGATTTCCTTGCCGAGATTCGGCGATAATACGGGCGGCGCGGTGAAGATTTCGGGCGCGGCCGTAGTAGCCGAGTCCTTCCTATTCCGAAAGAACAGCTTCGAGTGGAGCGTCGGCCAGCGATTGCAATGTTGGAAAACGAGACACAAACCGGGGGTAGCGCTCGGCGACAGTATCCGCTCGAGTTTGTTGGAGCATGACCTCCGACACCCAGACCCGGTAGGGGTCGGACTCTCCGCGCCAAGGAAGAGTCCTGTTTCCTGTGTCATACCAGCGGAGCAGCTTTGCGCGCACATAGCGCCTTTCGCCGGGAGAGAATCCCGGCATGCTTGGCATTTTCTGTTTTTTTCCGTTTTGATTTGACATGTTCACAGAGTAGCGGATAGTTACCTGAAATCACCCATTTATTTGGTGCTGTGTTTAGGGACATTGTAAGCCATGGTTCGGAAAATTTGCCTCCGGGCGCTTTTTATTTTTGTCTATATTGCAGGAGGCGTTCCGGGCCTCGTGGAACCGCTGCCGGCGGCTTCCCAGGAGACGGCGAAAGGAAGAACTGTGATTGGGGCCGTGTTGGATCTGACCGGCCAGGGCGCCGCCCGAGGCCGCCATGCGCGCGACGCTCTCTTGCTCGAGGAGAGCCGGATCAATCAAGGGCGCCCCACTTCTTTGGCGCGAATTCAGCTTGTGTTGATTGATTCCGAGGGAAAAACCGAAGGAGCTTCGAAGGCGGTGAAACGGTTGGCGGGGGAGTTTGGCGCGGTCGCTATTATCGGACCCGCCGAAAGAGAGGCTTCGCTGGCTGCGGCGCTCGAGGCCGAAAAGGCCCGGATTCCCCTGGTGTCCCTCATTGCGCCCGAAGCCCTCCTTCGCCCTGTTCGGAAATGGGTGTTTTCGACAGCTCATCCGGTTTCGCTGACGGTGGGCCGCGTGTTTTCTCACATTGGCTTGAGAGGATTTCGGCGAATCGCTATCCTTGCCTCGGGGAAGGCGCTGGGCCGCGAGGGCCGTGAAATATTGAGCGGGCTAGCGCCGGACAGGGGCTTGTCGATTCTGCTAAATGAGCGGTTTTCCGAGAAAGAACACAATTTTCTTCCCTTTTTGCAAAAATCCCATCTTCGTGGGGCCCAGGCATTCCTTCACTGGAGTAATGGGGCCTCACGCCTGGCGCTAGCTCGCGCAAGACTGGCGCTCGACATTCGAATTCCGATTTATTTGTCCATGGTAGCTTCTAAATCCTATGAGTTTGAGGGGGGGGGTCGTGCCGTCGAAGGTCTGATGTTCCCCGTGCCTCGGGTCTTCGCGGCGGAGCTTCTTACTGAAAATACACCTGGGCGAGAGCAGATTCAGAAGTTTCGGTCGGATTTCAGGCGGCGATTTGGCCAATTTCCGGACGGCATGGCCGGATACGCCGCGGATGCTTTTCGTATCATTGGCAAGACGTTAGCTGGAAGCCCCCGCAGAGGTCTGGTTCGGCGGCGAATTGAGACGATGGGCGCCTACCAGGGGCTGACAGGAATATTCCGAATTACCCCATCAGATCACAATGGCCTGAACCCATATTCTTTGGTTTTGGTGAAAATCAAAGGGGGCAAATGGGCGCTCGCCGAAACAAAAAAATAAAAAAGCCCCATATCCACATAACCATTTGAATGTTAATAACTTATATGACATTTCCGATCTATTGTTTCGGGTTCCGGACGGCGGCATTTAATTAAACGCTAAATGCTGTGTGAAACCCCCGCAAAATCCAGGAATTTTCACCTATCTTTCGTTGACAATCGAGGATTCCTGCCCTATATCTACGACAGCAATTATCGGCGACCCAAATTGTCGCATAATGCTGTGGCCGGCCGGATTGATTCCGCTTTCATTTTCAGGTCCGGAAATTGGAGAGAGGCGATGATAACCTTTTCAAAAAGAACGGATTATGGACTTATCGCCCTTTCCCATCTGGCCTACCAGGAAGACGGTGAGGCAACAAATGCAAAGACTATTGCCCAAAAATTTGGGATTCCTCCCGAGTTGTTGGCCAAGACGATGCAGTTGTTGGCCAAAAAAGAAATTGTGGAATCCAAAAACGGGCCCAAGGGGGGGTATGTTCTCTCCCGTCGGCCCGAGAGCATTTCTGTTTTCGAAGTGATTCAGGCGATCGAGGGACACGTCGCCATGGCGAACTGCCAGATTGGAGATGCTTCCGATTGCGATCAGTTCGCAAGTTGTCCACTACTTCAGCCAATGGAGCGTATTCAGCAGAGACTCGTCGAGATGCTCAAGGAAATGACACTGCTGGATATGTCCGATCTACCCGTGGGAGAGATTCAATGAGCCTCAAGCTGCCCATCTATATGGATTATCAGGCCACAACACCAATGGACCCCCGTGTTCTCGAAGAGATGCTTCCCTATTTCAACGAAACATTTGGCAACGCGGCGAGCCGCAACCACAGCTACGGCTGGGAAGCGGAAAAAGCGGTCGATGACGGACGCGAGCGCATCGCCAATGTGATCGGCGCCGATCCCCGCGAGATCATTTTTACCAGCGGCGCAACTGAGTCCGACAACATGGCGCTCAAGGGCGTCGCCGAGACGTACAAGACCAAGGGCAAACACATCATCACCTCCATGATCGAACATAAGGCCGTTATCGACTCGGCCAAACGTCTCGAGACATGGGGCTACGACGTGACCTACCTCACGCCTCGCGAGGACGGCATGACCACCGCCAAAATGGTCGAGGAGGCGATGACCGACGAGACCATCCTGGTCTCCATCATGACAGCCAACAACGAGATTGGTGTCATCAACCCGATTAGGGAGATTGGCGAGCTTTGCCGATCAAGGAAAGTTTTGTTCCACACCGACGGCACCCAGGGTTTCGGAAAAATCCCTCTCGACGTCAACGACGACTTCATCGATCTCATGTCGGTTTCCGCGCACAAGATTTACGGCCCCAAAGGCGTCGGCGCTCTTTATGTCCGCCGCCGGAAGCCGCGTGTCCGCCTCGCCGCCATTATTGACGGCGGCGGCCACGAGCGCGGGATGCGTTCGGGCACGCTCAACGTCTCGGGCATCGTCGGATTCGGCAAGGCGGCGGAGCTCTGCCAGGAAAGCATGGAGGAGGAAAGCATCCGCCTCTCGAACATGCGCGACAAATTCAAGGCCACGCTGATGGAAAGCCTCGATGAGGTTTATGTCAACGGCCATGAAACGCAGCGCCTTTCCGGCAACCTCAACGTGAGCTTTCCTTACGTCGAGGGCGAGTCGCTCATCATGGGCCTCAAGGACGTAGCGGTCTCCTCCGGTTCGGCCTGCACATCCGCCAGCTTGGAGCCGAGTTATGTTCTTAAGGCGATGGGCCGCGGCGATGAGTTGGCCCACTCCTCGATCCGCTTCGGCCTGGGCCGCTTCACTACCCAGGAAGAGGTGGATTTCGTGGCCGAAAAGACGGTCGAGGTAGTCAATCGCATGCGCGACATGAGCCCGCTCTACGAGATGGTCAAGGAAGGCGTTGACCTTTCGAAAGTGGAATGGGCGCACCATTAATCGAACGAACACAGAGCTCTTTGAAAAAGAGGACGATTTTTTCAGATAAACATACCGGGACAACTTCTCGGTGAAATTTAAAAGGAGAAATTTGAGAAATGGCTTACAGCGAAAAGGTTGTCGATCATTACAACAATCCCCGCAACGTCGGCTCGCTCGACAAGAGTGCCGATGCCGTCGGGACCGGCATTGTCGGTGCCCCGGAGTGCGGCGACGTGATGAAGCTTCAGGTAAAAGTCAGCGGCGATGGCGTTATCGAAGACGCCAAGTTCAAAACCTTCGGCTGCGGAAGCGCTATCGCATCGAGTTCCTTGGCAACGGAATGGCTGAAAGGAAAGACCGTCGACGAGGCACAGGAGATCAAGAACACGGAGATCGTCGAGGAGCTCAACCTGCCTCCGGTCAAGATTCACTGCTCGGTTCTCGCCGAGGATGCCATTAAAGCAGCCCTGAATGATTACCGCGAGAAACAGGGCATACCGACTGTCGGAGACTCCAGATCGGCGGTTTAAACGTCGTGGCGTGACAGCATTTGGTGAACCGGGCCCCTGAAGCGCGGTCCAATAAGAATAAAGGATGAGACAATGGAGCTTGCCGAGAAAAAATCCATCGGGATCAGCGATAAGGCTGTTGAGCACGTCAAGCGGTTCATGAAGAACGAAGACAAGGCGGACGCTGTTGTCCGGGTCGGAGTTCGAGGCGGTGGGTGCTCGGGACTTTCTTATGTGCTCCAGTTCGAGGACGCCGGCAGCATCGGTTTAATGGACCACGTGATCGAAAAAGACGGTGTCCGCATCGTCGTCGACAAAAAGAGTATTCTTTTTTTGGCGGGGTCCACTCTTGACTACGAAGACGGCTTGTCAGGCAAGGGTTTTACCTTCAAGAACCCCAACGCACGTCAGTCCTGCGGATGCGGGGAAAGTTTTTCTATCTAGCGACTGATTTCAAGAGCGCGCCTCGCCTCCCCCAAATGCATCCGGGTGGGCGCGACGCGTTTTTTTTGAGGCGGCCATCGCGCCACGGCTTTCAGTTCGGGGGCCGCTTTTCCGGTTACGGGAAATGAATCAGACAAGAGATAAAGACCGCGATACATTTTCGGTGTTCGACGAAAACGGGGAAATTCAGCCCATTTCCTCTTCCGTCGATCACTTCGCATTTTTCTCCCTGCCGCGAAAAATGGAAATTGACGAAGCCGGACTCGAGGCGAAATATTACGAATATAGCCGCAGGCTGCACCCCGATTTTTTTACGAACGCCCCCTCCTCGAAAAGGATTCTCAGTCTCGATGCGTCTGCCCGGCTCAATAGCGCCTACAACACCCTCAAAGATCCCATTCAAAGAGCGGTATATCTCGTCGAGCTCGAGAGCGGAAAGCTCGAGGAAAACGACTCGAGCCCACCTGTGGATTTGCTCGAAGAAATTTTCAAGGCCCAGGAGGCGGCCGCCGACTACAAGTGCTGCGAAGACGATGCGGAGGAGACGAAAAATCTCCGGGCGAACCTTGAGGCCGCCAAGGAATGTTTTGTGGCGCAGCGGGCCGGTCAACGCACCGCTCTCGAAGACCTCGGCGCAAAGTGGGACAAGGCCATTGATGCAGGTGAAGATCCTCCCGCCGAGGTGATCGACAAGCTGAGATCCGTTCTGGGTCTCCGGAATTATATCGACAATATTCTCCGAAGCGTGAACCAGGCGCTGGAAGAGGCGTGATGAGCGACATCATCGGAATCGACCTCGGCACGACGAATAGCCTGGTCGCCGTCATGGAAGAGGGCGGCCCGTCGGTCATCGCGCCCGAGGGCGAAAGCGGTTTTGTGCCCTCGGTGGTGAGTTTTCGTTCGGACAGGGTGCTTGTGGGCGAGAAGGCCCGCACCGGGCGCGCCGAGCATATCCGCGACACCATTTTTTCCATCAAAAGATTCATGGGGCGCGGCTTCGCCGATGTCGAGGAAGAATTACGCCACATCCCTTTTGAGATCGATCCGGAGTGCAAGGAAGCCGTCTATGTCAAGGCGCGCGGGCGGGGCTACAGCGCTCCCGAGATCAGTGCGATTATTTTGCGTGAGCTTAAGTCGCGCGTAGAAAAATATTTGAATAGGCGGGTCCAGCGTGCGGTCATCACCGTGCCCGCGCACTTCAACGACGCCCAGCGTCAGGCAACGAAAGACGCCGGCCGGCTGGCGGGTCTCGAGGTTCTCCGCATCGTCAACGAGCCGACGGCCGCCTCGCTGGCCTATGGGCTGCACGACCGCAACCGGGGGGTCATCGCGGTTTACGACCTGGGCGGAGGCACCTTCGATATTTCCATCCTGAGAGTGAAGGATGGCATATTCGAAGTCCTGGCGACCGGTGGCGACACCCGGCTCGGTGGAGACGATTTCGACTGCGCCCTGGCTGATTACCTGATCGGGCGCGCGGGGGTCAGAGTCGAGGAGAATCCCGAAGCGGTGGGCCAGTTTGTTCTCGCGGCCGAGCGGGCGAAACGGGAATTGACCGAAAAAAATGAGACCGAAATTGTCCTGGAAAACCCGGGGGGAACTTCTCTTTCGTTTAGGGAAAAACTCACGCGCGCCGAGATGGAAAAGATCATCTCACCCATCGCCGAGCGAACGCTGGCTCCCTGCCGCAGGGCCCTTGCGGACGCCGGAGTCTCCGCGAGCGAGATAGATGAGGTGGTTCTCGTTGGCGGTTCGACGCGGATTCCGCTTGTGCGGCATATGGTGGCCGGCCTTTTCGGAAAAGAGCCTCACTCGGACCTGAATCCCGACGAGGTCGTTGCCCTGGGGGCGGCGGTCCAGGCGGATATTCTCGCCGGAGGGCGAAAAGACATGCTCCTCCTCGACGTAACCCCGCTCTCGCTCGGCATCGAGACCGTGGGGGGGACGATGGGGTGGATCATTCCGCGCAACACGACGATACCGACAAGCCAGCGCGAGGTGTTCACTACCTTCAAGGACAACCAGACCGGCGTGGACATCCATGTTCTCCAGGGCGAGCGCGAATTGATCAAAGACAACCGGTCTCTCGCCCGGTTCGTCCTCGGCATCGATCCGGCCCCCGCGGGCATGGCCCGGATAGAGGTGACGTTCTTGATCGATGCGAATGGAATTCTGAGCGTCACGGCCAGGGATCTACGGAGCGGCAAGGCGGCTTCGGTCGACGTTCAGCCCTCCTACGGGCTCACGGACGAACAGGTGGAGCGGATGCTCCTCGACTCATTCGAAAACGCCGAGGCCGATATCCACGCCCGGCAAGTGCTCGAAGCGCGGGCTGAGGCCGAAAGTGTCGTGGCGGCGACGTTGCGCGCGCTTCGCGATTACGGTGAGGCGAACGTGAGCGGCGAAGAGCGCGCCGCGATCTCTGGAGCCGTATCGGGTGTCGAGGGAGCGCTTGAGAGCGAGGATCATCAACTGATTCGAGACAAGATTGACGCCCTCAACGAGGCGACCCATCCGCTCGCCGAAAGAATGATGGATAACGTTCTCAAAGGGGCGCTGGCCAATAAGCGCTTGAGCGAGGCGACGAGCGAATAGCCCGCCGAAGGCGGCGGTTTTCAACGGGGACAGAAAATGGCAAAACTTCATTTTATCGACGAAGATCGGACTTTTGAAATTCAGCCGGGGCAAAATATCCTGGAAGTGGCCCTGGACAATGGCATCGACCTCGATCACGCTTGCGGCGGTGTTTGCGCCTGCTCGACGTGCCACGTGAAGCTTCTCGAGGGATTCGATCTGTTTCCCGAGGCCGAGGAGGAGGAAGAAGATCAGCTCGACAACGCTCGTGATGTGAGCCTCAACAGCCGGCTGGCCTGCCAGTGTGTGCTTCAGGAGGAAACGGATCAGGTCATCGAGATCGAAGTTCCTTTCTGGAACGTTAACCTCGTTCAGGAAGGTCCTGAAGCGGCCCGGGAAAGCCATTAACCGGATCGGGAGAAGAGAACTTGGAAAAATTTACATGGGATGACGCCGAGGATATCGGCATTGCGCTGGCGGAAAACCATTCCGGTGTAGACCCACTTCGGGTGCGTTTCACCGATCTTCATCAATGGGTGATCGATCTCGAGGAGTTCGGCGGTGATCCGATGAAGTCTACCGAAGGCAAGCTCGAAAAAATTCAGATGGCCTGGCTCGAGGAGTTCAGGGAAGAGCAAGGCGAATAGCGGTGATGGTTCCGGCGTCCAGGGAGGCGGTCCGTTGACTGCGGCAGCGGAAGAGTTCGCCGGAGGAAAGCTCCTCCTCGGCCGCGAAGGGCAGATCGCAACGATCACCTTTAATCATCCCGACCGGATGAATGCCATCGAACTCGAAATGTGGGCGGAGTTGGCCAAGCTCGTCCCCGAGCTCGACAAGGACGATAATATCCGCGTTCTCATATTCCGGGGAGCGGGAGAAAGGGCCTTTTCGGCCGGGGCCGATATTTCCCGCTTTGCCGAGGAGCGCTCGAATTCCGCCCAGGCGCGCGAATATTCGGAACAGTTCCTCCCCGGTCTCGACGCCATCGACGCTTTCAGCAAGCCGACCCTCTCGCTGATCCGCGGGGCATGCGTCGGCGGGGGGGTCGAGCTCGCCTCGGCGACGGATATACGCATCGCGGGCGAATCGAGCCGGTTTGGCGTGCCCGTGGCGAAGCTGGGCCTCGTGGCCGGCTATTCGGAACTGCGCCGCTTCGTTCACTCGATCGGGCCCGCGCGCACAATGGACATGCTCCTGACGGCGCGCCTTTTTTCCGCCAAGGAAATGCTCGACGCCGGGTTTTTGGCCAGCGTGGTTCCGGATGGCGAGGTGGAGAAGGCAGTTCTCGAAACCGCTGGGCGGATCGCCTCGCTCGCACCCCTCGTCCAGCGTTGGCACAAGGAATTCGTGAAGACCATTCTTCGCGATCCGGCCCTCGGCACCCTCACCGAGAAAGATATCGCCAAACAGTTCGCCAGCTTCGATACCGAAGATTTTAAGGAAGGGGTGGACGCGTTTTTGTCCAAGCGCACCCCGCGTTTCGAGGGGAGATAAGCACCCGATGACCCCGGATATGGGCGGCGCTCTCAAGGGTGTCCGCGTCCTCGAGGTGTGCCAGATCATGGCCGGCCCGTTTTGCGGTGCTCTTCTGGGCGACATGGGGGCCGACATCATCAAGGTCGAAAAACCCAACGGTGGTGACGATGCCCGCCGCATGGGGCGTTACTTTGACGGTGGCGAAGGACACGGCTTCATGAACCTGAACCGCAACAAGCGAAGCCTGGCAATCGATCTCAAGTCGGAAAAGGGCTGCGCTCTTCTATTCGAGCTGGCCGAGGGCGCGGATGCCCTCATCGAAAATTTCCGGCCTGGCACCATGGACCGATTGGGTTTTGGCTACGAGGAATTCCGAAAAGTGAACCCCGGGCTGATCTACGCCTCGATCTCCGGCTACGGGCACACGGGGCCTTTTAGGGACAAGGGCGGATTCGATCTGGTGGCGCAGGGGCTCTCGAGCCTGATGAGCTTCACCGGAGAGCCGGGCCGCCCGCCGGTCAAGATTCCGATTCCGGTCTGCGATCTGAACGCGGGAATCTACACCGCTTTTTCCATCCTCTCGGCCTATATACATAAATTGCGTACAGGCGAGGGCCAGCGAATCGATACATCTCTTGTGGACGCCGGGCTGGGCTATACCTTCTGGCAGTCGTCCCAGTTCTTTCCCGAGGGGGAAGTGCCCGTCCCCCGGGGATCGGCGCACGAGGTGACCGCCCCCTACCAGGCGTTCAAGTGTTCGGACGGCTATATCGCGTTGGGCGCTGCGAATCAGTCCAACTGGGAGCGAACCTGCAAGGCCATCGGCCGCGAGGACCTGATGGACAGAGACGAGTACAAGACCGACAAGGATCGGGCAATCAATTACCTCGAGCTGGCCGGGGAGTTGGACGAAATATTCACGAAGGAAACGCGCGACGAATGGCTCCGGCGCCTCGAAGCCGAGAACGTGCCCTGCGGGCCGATACTGAACATGGCCGAGACTTTCGATCACCCTCAAGTCAAAAACCGGGAAATGGCGGTTGAGGTGGATCACCCCACCGCCGGTAAAACGCGGGTACTTGGATTTCCCCCGAAACTCTCGGGAACGCCCGGAATCGTGTACCGCCCCGCGCCCACCCTGGGACAGCACACCGATGAAGTGATCGGAGAACTCGGAAAAAACGACGAGGAAATTCGCGCCCTCAGGGACGAAGGCGTCTTGGCCTGAGGCGCCGTTCCGGTCGACTCGCCGTGAAGCCTGGCAAACCCCGGCGGAGGAATCGTGATGCCGCAGGAGCCGGAAAGTCCACCCCCCGGAATCTATCTGGTCACCACTCCGATCGGAAACCTCGGGGATATTTCCGATCGCCAGCGGCGGATTCTCGAGAGCTGCGACCTTGTGGCCTGCGAGGACACCCGCCGGACGGGGCTGCTTCTCTCCCGCCTTTCCATCAAAAAACCCCTGCTCAGCTACCACGATCACAACGAAACGGCTCGTGCCGGGCAGCTTGCCGAAAAAGCGGCGGCGGGCGAGTGCGTCGCCGTCGTCTCGGATGCCGGAACGCCGGGGATTTCCGATCCCGCTTACCGGGTGGTACGCGCCGCGGTTGAGCGTGGCGTGCCCGTTGTGCCCGTTCCGGGCCCCTCGGCGGTCATGGCCGCGCTTGTGGCTTCGGGCCTGCCTACGGATCGGTTCGTGTTCGAGGGGTTTTTGCCCCAGAAGGGAGAGCGCCGGTGGCGCCGGGTAGAGGAACTCCTCGAGGAAGAGCGTACGGTTATCCTGTTCGAATCCCCCCATCGCGTTGTCCGCCTGATAAAAGAAATTTCGATCCGCGCCCCCTCCCGACCGCTGGTGCTGGCGCGCGAGATCACCAAGCTTCACGAGGAATTCCTGCGCGGGACGGCGATTGAACTCGCCGAAAGGATGAAAGGCCGCACCGTCAAGGGCGAATGCGTGTTGCTCTTTGGGCCCAGGCGAATGGAAAAGTAGGGCCGGGAAGGGACGGAAAATACCCTATTCTCGCCGGAATCCCCGTGTCTTCCCGTTCGGAGGGAAGAATTTTCGCCGGCGGATGTTTATGTAGTAGCGTAACCATGAGGCCCGGATTTCGCTGGCCTATCTGACCGACCAAGGAGACCTTTCATGCGCCGATGCCGCTGGCCTATTTTGTGTTTTTCTGCAGCGCTCGTTCTCGGTTTCTCCACCCCGTCCCCGGGCGCGGAGAAAAAACCCGCGCCGGATGAAGTCGTCCTCGCCGAAATGGGGGACGAAAAAATTACCCTCGAGGATTTTAATTCGTTTATTTCAAACCTCCCGGAGAATGTTCAAGCCGTGGCCCGGGCACAGAAAAAAGATATGCTCGACAGTCTGATTAGCCGGCGCCTGATTTACCAGCACGCGAAATCCCTGGGCCTCTCCAAACGCAAGTCCGTGAAAGCCTTTTTGGTACGCGCGCGGCGCGAAGTCATGATCAGGACAGTGATGAAGGACCTTGAGAAAGAATGGAAGCCTTCGGCAAAAGAAGTTAAGGACGAATACGAAAACAACAAGGAAAAATATCAGACGACAGGAAAAGTCACCGCAGCCCATATCATGGTAATGTCGGAAAAAGAAGCCAAGGACCTTCTCGGTAAGTTGGATAAGGGCGGAGATTTTGCCGAGCTTGCCAAAAAATATTCTCTTGCGCCCGAGCGCCAGAGTGGCGGGAGTCTCGGCGAAATGACGAAGGGCCAACATTTGAAAACCGGACTGCCCGCCATCATCGAAGAGACCGCTTTTATGCTCAAAGCGGGAACCTACAGCGGGGTTATCAAGAGTCAATTCGGTTGGCACATCGTTAAAACCTCCGGAAAGTCCGAATCTCGGCAGCTTCCTTTCGAGGGGGTGCGCGAAGCGATTGAAAAAACCCTGGAGGGAGACAAGCGGACCAAAAGTTTGAGAAAAATGTTGAGTCAGTTAAAGGAAAAGTACAAGGTCAAGGCATACCAGGAACGGCTGCCCTAGGGCAGTTAGATTTCGGTTGTTGGGGGCTCAGGCGGTTGATTTTTCCGCTTGTTGGGCGAGGCTTTTTTGAAGCAGGAGAGCGGCGACGATAGAGATGAATATGAAGAGAATGATGAGCGAGAAGGGCACAATATAGCTTTTTGTGTAGTCGAAGAAAAATCCCGCCAGCGGCGGACCGACGACCCCGCCCAAGCCGTAGCAAATCTCGGTAAATCCCACAATCACCCCGTAAGTCGGACCCTCGAAGATGTCCCCGCCCATCGCCGAACCGCAGGTGCTCATTCCGCCGATCCCGAGACCGTATATCACCACGAAAGCATATGCCGGAAGCAACCCCCCGCCCAGGAAGGGAATCAAAAGCAACAGGATCATCCCCAAATTTACCAGTAATGCCGAAACCGCCGTTCCCCGGCCCCTGCCGATACGGTCGCCCAGCCAGCCTCCCGATACGCTCCCGATGGTCCTCAAAAACCCTACGGCCCCCAACACCAGGGCGGCGGCGGTCATCGAGAAACCCACATCAACGAAGTAAAGCTGAATCTGGCTAATAATGGTATTGTTGTTGAAACCGATAGCGAAATAGAGAAACATCATCGCCCAAAAGCGGTAGTCGCCTTTCAGGGTGAGAAAAACACTGCGCACGCTTTTGTCCACCGTGG
>JAVEPB010000193.1 GCA_030922375.1 bacterium
GAAGAGGCGGCCGCTCGACCGGAGGAGCGCGATAATTTCGGGGTCGGCGTCGAAAACGAATTGGCCCGCGAAGTGCTCGATGTCCGGGGTGAACTTTCCGTCGTCGTCAACCGGGCTATAGACCTCCAGGCCGTACTCGAGGCCGGTTTCGTAGTCCTCCCGGCCGTGGCCCGGGGCGGTATGGACCACGCCGGTTCCCTGCTCGAGGGTGACGTAGCGGGCGGTGACGACGAGGGAGTCGCGGTCGATCCAGGCGTGGCGCGCCTTGAGCCCCTCGAGCGCACCGCCCGAAAACGTGGCGATTTTCTCGAACGAGGACGCCTCGGCGCCGGCAAGCTCCGCCAGGCGCGGCAGAAAATACTCGTGAAAGATCAAAACCTCGTCTCCCCGCCGGAAGAGGCTGTATTTAAGCCCCTCGTTGAACGCAAGAGCCAGGTTCGCCGGAAGCGTCCAGGGCGTGGTCGTCCAGATCAGGACGGAGGGGTTCGCCCCCGAGAGGAGCCCCTTGAGTTCGGGAACCTTCTCCTCCCACTCGGCCGCCTGATCCTCCGCGATGGGAAAGCGGACGTAGATGCTCTGGGTGGTGACGTCCTCGTATTCGACCTCGGCCTCGGCCAGCGCGGTCCGCAGCCCCGGCGCCCAGTGAACGGGCTTGAGCCCGAGGTAGACGCCACCGTTTTCCATGAAGCGGGCCAGCTGGCGGACCGTGGTCGCCTCGTAGCCGTAGCTCATGGTGAGATAGGGGCGCTCCCAGTCGCCGAGGATGCCGAGGCGCTTGAACTCCTCGCGCTGGATGCCGATGTACTTTTCGGCGTACTCGCGGCACATTTTCCGCTTCTCGACCGCATCGATCTCGAAACGGCGCCGGCCCAGCTCCTTGTCCACCTGGTGCTCGATGGGCAGGCCGTGACAGTCCCAGCCGGGAACGTAGACCGCGTTGAAACCCGACATCTGCTTCGCCTTGACGATGATGTCCTTGAGTATCTTGTTGAGGACGGTCCCCATGTGGATATGCCCGTTCGCATAGGGCGGCCCGTCGTGGAGGATGTATTTTTCCCTGTCCGCCGCCGCCTCGCGGAGCTTTTCGTAGAGACACCCTTCACTCCACGAAGCGAGCATCTCGGGCTCGCGCAGGGGGAGATTCCCCTTCATCGGGAAAGCGGTCTTGGGCAGGTTGAGTAGCTTCTTATAGTCGTTGCTCATCTGGTTTCCATTACCCCTGGCGCGCGGAGACAGGAGACCCCGCCGGCACCGGCATCTTTCCGAGGCCGGCGGCTTCGCGCACCGATTTTATCGTCGCCTGGGCTTCGGCCCGCGCCCGCGCGCCACCCTCCGCCAGGACGGATTCCACGTATCCGGGATCGCCCTCGAGCCGCCGCCGCTCCTCGCGGTAGGGGCCGAAGGTCTCGTTGATTTTTTCGAGGAGCATTATTTTTGCGTCTCCGTAGCCGAATCCGCCGGCGCGGTATTTTTCGGCGAGCTCTTCCTGTTCGGCTTCCGTGGAAAAAAGCTTGTAGAGGGAAAACACGTTGCACCCCTCGGGGTGCTTGGGCTCCTCGAGCGGGGTGGAGTCGGTGACGATGGACATGACCCGCTTCCGGAGCGGCTTGCCCTCCTGAAAAATCTCGATGGCGTTGTTGTAGCTCTTGCTCATCTTCTGCCCGTCGATGCCGGGCACCTTGGCCCCGGCGTCGAGGCGGGGCTTGGGCAAGGGAAACACCACGCCGTAGGTGTTGTTGAACGATTGGGCCATGTCTCGCGTCATCTCGATGTGCTGTATCTGATCCTCCCCGACGGGGACGATGTGGGAGCGGTAAATAAGGATATCCGCCGCCATGAGCATCGGGTAGTAGTAGAGGCCGACCGAGGCGGCGATCCCCCGCTGGACCTTGTCCTTATAAGAGGTGGCGCGATCAAGGAGCCCCTTGGCCGTCACGGCGGAGAGCACCCAGGCCAGCTCGGCCACCTCGGGCACGTCGCTCTGCCGGAAGAAGACGGCCTTGGCGGGATCGAGGCCGAGGGCGAGATAATCGAGGGCGACGTCGAGGGTCTGGCCCTCGAGCGCATCGCGCTCCTGAACCGTGGTCATCGCATGGTAGTTGGCGATGAAATAAAAGGCCTCGCCCTCGTCCTGGAGGGCGATGTGCTGCCTGAGGGCGCCGAAATAGTTGCCCAGGTGCAGCCTGCCCGAAGGCTGGACGCCCGAGAGAAACCTCACTGGCCCTTTTTTCCTGCCGCTGCCGTCCGCCATCGTCCTCTCAAACGAAATCGGTTACATAAGACCGAAAGTCCGCAGAATGTTCCCGGCCAACACCTGCTCCGCGAGCATGAGTGTTCTGTATATCGGTCCCATGATCCAGTGTAAACCTCCGATCAGGAGCAGGCCCATGACGATGAAAAAGCCGTAGGCCTCGGTCTGGCCGTAGCGCCAGGCCCACCGCCGGGGCAGGAGGCCCATCAGTATCCGCCCGCCGTCGAAGGGAAGGATGGGAATCAGGTTGAAGGCCGCCAGCGCCGTGTTCACCCGGTAACTCGCCACGATTATCAGGGCGGCGGGCTGGCCGATGAATCCCTCGTGGAGTTCGAAGCGGGCCACGAAGTGAAGGACGATGAGGCTGGCGATGGCCAGAAGAAAATTCGTCACCGGTCCCGCGAGCGCCACCCACATCATCCCCCGGTGGGGGTTGCGCAGGTTGTTGATGTTCACCGGGACGGGCTTGGCCCATCCGAAACCGACCCCCGCGGCCATCGAGACGGCGAAGGCGAGGGTGCCCATCGGGTCGAGGTGAACGAGAGGGTTCAGGCTCAGCTGACCTGCCCCCGTTAGTGATACCACCTTCTCTTAGAGTTCTGGAACCATGGCCGTAGGGCGAAGCGGAGCGAAGCCCGGAGGCCATGGTTCTTTCGTCTCAGGTGCCGGCGGACGATATCCTAATGAACTATGTGGCCTGATGCGGTTGTATTCATGCCTCCATCGCTCAATCAGGACCTTTGCTTCCTCCAGCGT
>JAVEPB010000194.1 GCA_030922375.1 bacterium
CTCATGAAAGATCGGGAGCATTCACGAGAAGTCCTTCTTCCCTACCGATCTCGCGACCTCAGCCAGCTGGTCGTGCACATGAGATCGATTTACGGGGACCTGCACGTTTATGACCGCATAGAATTCTGCGGTATTCACGACGCCCTCCATCAGGAGCAGATGGGGGGCGTCACAATGTTTCCCGGTTTTCCCGGAGGCGGCTAGGTTCGTATCTCCCGGGAGAAATTACCGGCTGCCCGCTTCTATTTTCCCTTCCATCCGCATTATCCCTCCCAGGGCGATGATGCAGCCCCCGCCCGCCGCGACGACGGCGAATACGAGGAGAAAGCCTGCCCGATAACTTCCCGTTGCATCGAAAAGGGCCCCGGTGAGGTAGGGGCCGAAAACGCCCGAGAGGCTGAAGATCGTCATGGCGGCGCCGCCAATGGCCCCGAGCCCTTTTCCCTGGAAATTGTCCACGAGGAGGGCCGAAACCGTCGGGCGAAGGAGGCCGTAGCCGAACCCGGCGAGAGCCACCGCGGCGAAGAACGAGAGGGGCGGCGAACCCCGGACGAAGTAGGCGAACAGGAGCAACGCCATCAGAGAAATGAGCGTCCCGAGGAGATAGGTCGTCACGCGCCCGATACGGTCCGACACGCCGCTCGCCGCGTTTCCGAGGACGAGGAAGAGCCCCCACAGGGCGTAGAGCACGGCCCCCATGGTGGGCGTGAAGCCCTGGTCCGTCGCGTGGGGGAAGAGATGAACGATCAGGGCAGGAAAAAAATAGGCGCATGATGCGAACCCGCCAGCGATGAGCCAGAAACGGACCGTTCGGAGGGCCCCCGCGAGACCGCTGGCACAGAGGGTGCCTTTCTCGGCCTGGCGTTTCTCTTGCGGCGGGGGAGGTTCAGGCGTCCGTGGCGCGTCCGGCTCCAGGAAGGGAGCGTCCGCCTTTGTTCCTGCGTCCCGGGGATGATCCCGCTGGAGCAAGGCCACCAGCGGGAAGGTCCCGAAGAGGATGAGGGCGGCGATGGCGATGTAACTTCCCCGCCAGCCCAGGTAGATGATTAACGCCGGCGTGGCCAGATTCACGAGGAAGCCGAACCCTTGGGCGGAATTCGTAATCCCGATCGCAAAGCCGCTCCGGATTACAAACCAGTTTGCGAGAAGCGCCACCTGGGGGATATAGCTCGCCGCCGCGAAGCCCGTCGAGATGAGGAAATACATCAGATACAAGTGCCAGAGAGCGCCGATGAAGCCCCCGATGAGGAGTGAAGCGCCGAAGATGAAAACGCCGAGGGACATCGTTCGGCGGATTCCCCATCGGTCCATGATCCAGCCGAAAAGGGGAGATCCCACCGCCTGGCCCAGCATGCCCGCCGAGAAGGCGCCCGCCGTTTCCGCCCGGCTCCAGCCGAAATCGCTGGCGATTGCCTTGAAGAAAATCCCGAAAGAATTTCGCGTCGTTATGAGGCACACCATGGTGAGGAAGGTGACGGCGAGGACGACCCATCCGTACCAAATTCTTTGCTCGGAGCGCGGGGCGGTGTGCATGAAACGGGTTCCCTGGTGAGGAAAACGTGCGGGCAAGGCGGCGATGTTAGCACACGCGGACGGAAGGTAGAATGAACGCTTCGGTGGGCGCGAGGCGTGTCATCCGCCGCCCGCCCAGGGAACTATCGGGGGAGGTCAATAAACTTCGTTTGGGTTATTGGACAGGATGGGGGCACGTTAGGCACATCAGACTATTTATTCTGAAATGCGGTAAGGCTCCAACTTGGATTCAATTTCGGTGCTTGATGCACTAAGTAGCTTCGAGAGCAATTTTTGCTTGCGAGAATCCTTGAGACTTTCGGAAAGATCTGTTGCAAGATCTCTCTTCTCTTCTAACCGGAATTATGCGGCAACGCTCTCTATTTCTCGAATTCCGGTCTACTTACCCTTTTTCGGGCGCTTCTTTCCGCCGATAAGCCAATAACGTTTGCAGAAGATACTCCCTCGGGCACCCTTCCATTCAAATTCACCGTGA
>JAVEPB010000195.1 GCA_030922375.1 bacterium
CAACGAGATCAACACCCCGCGCCTCCCCTCGGTGAAGGGCATTCTCATGGCCTCGCGCAAGCAAATTCCCGTATGGGCGGCGGGCGACATCGGGGTGGACGCCGCCACCGTCGGAGCGGGCGCGGCCACCCTCGAACTCACCCGCCTCTATAAACCCGATTTGAGCACCCAGTGCGAATTCATCGAAGCCGACTCCCTCGAGGAAGCCGCCGACAAGCTCGGCGACAGGCTGCGCGAAGATAAAGTCATCTAAACTCGGAGAGACCGATCCATGTCAAACGATGTATTGATATTAGCCGAACGCAACAACGACCGCATCGCGCTGGTGAGCAGCGAACTTTGCGGCATCGGAAGAAAACTCGCAGACGAGAAGGGAGGCTCGCTCATCGCCCTCCTCATCGGCGGCGGCGGAACGAAGGACCTCGCCCAGGATCTCATCGCCCTCGGAGCGGATAAAGTTCTCGCCGCCGAGGCGGATATCCTCGAGGGCTACAACAATACGGCCTACACCGAGGTCATCGACAGCGCGGTGGGCGAAACCGATCCGGCCATCTTTCTGCTGGGCTGCACCTCTGCCGGCCGCGACATCGGGCCGCGCATCGCCTTCCGCCGGGGAACGAGCTACGCCAACGATTGCTCGGAACTCTCCCTCGAGGAGGGCAAGCTCGCCGCCGCGCGGTCCGTCTACGGGGGCAACGCCCTCAGCTACGTCCGTTCGAGAACGGACAAAGCGATGGCCTCCATCCGGATGAAGGCGTTTCCCCCCGCCGACATCGAGGAAGGCAGAACGGGCGAGCTGGGCGAGATCGAGGTCACGGTCGAGGCCGGCACCCTCAAGACGAGTTTCATCGAGACGCGCCAGGTCGAGGCCGAAGGAGTGCGCCTCGAGGACGCCGAATTTGTAGTGAGCGGCGGACGGGGGCTCGGCGGGCCGGAGAATTTCGAGCAACTCGACAAGCTGGCGAAAGTGCTCAAGGCGGCGGTGGGCGCCAGCCGCGCCGCCGTGGACGCCGGCTGGGTCCCCACCCACATGCAGGTGGGCCAGACTGGAAAGATCGTGAGCCCCACGCTCTACATCGCGGTGGGAATCTCGGGGGCGATGCAGCACATGGTCGGCGCGGGACCCAGCAAGAATATCGTCGCGATCAACACCGACCCGGACGCCCCGATCTTCCAGCGCGCACGCTACGGCATCGTGGGCGACTACAAGAAAGTCATCCCCGCGCTGACGGAAAAACTAGCGAAGCTGCTCGAGAGCTAGCCCGGGCTGGCCTCACACGAGCGGCTGATAGGCCCAGACCACCCGGCCGACGATCCAATCCCCGGGGCTCCCGCCATCGAGATCGATATGGACGACGGGCTCGTCCCGGTTCTCGGGCACCAGCCAGAGGCGGGGCGGGGTCCACTGAAGACGTTTGAGGGTGCAGGCCCCCGAGTCGTCCCGGACGGCGAAGATCCCCTCGGCGGCGATTTCCTTGTCGCGCCGGTCGATGACCACCACGGCGCCGGGCTGGATGAGCGGGAGCATGCTCTGGCCCATCCGCCGGTCCACCCGGACGGCCACGAGATCGGAGCGCCCCGTCAGTTGAGAGACGTGGACGAGGGCGTACTCCTCAATGTCCTCGTCGACGATCAGCGGGCTTCCCGCGGCAATCGAACCGGAAACCAGGGGCACCGCGCGGAAATCGGTCTCCTCCACGACATTGGGGCCCTGGACGTTCTCCGACATGCGCACGGCCACGTCCACGGGACCGGCCACCACCGTCTCGTGGGCCCCCTTTCGGCCCATCAGCCAATCCACCGAAACGCCAAGCGCCTCTGCGATGCGGAGGAGCTTGCCCGCGCTGGGCTCGTTCTCCCCATCCTCGTAGCGGGTGAGATTCGCCCAACTCAGGCCCGACGCCTTCGCGAGCTGGTTGCGGTTCCAACCCCGGCGCTCGCGGGCCTCAGAGATTCGCATACCGGTTTGCCTGAAATGAGTGGACTTGGCCATCGCGCAACTCGGTGAGGGAGAGATCCCTAAATCGGCGGCACTGCGGAGCCATAATTGAGTTCAAATCCATCGACCGAAAAAACCTAGCACTTTGGGCGCGGGGGGGAAAGGTGGACCGCGAAGCGGCCCTTGCGCAGCCCCCCCCCCGGCGACGCGGCTAGGGCCGGCCGATAAAAAACGGGCGCCTCCCGGGAGAGGCGCCCGTTGGTTGGATTCTCACTCCGGACCCGGTTTTTCGCGCTCCGGCTGTTCCTCTCAATCTTCTCGGACTCCCCACCCGAGTGGAGACTAGTCCTCGAAAATCGCGACCGCGCGGACGGGGGAGCCTGTGCCGCCCCGCCATTTCAGGGGAAAGCAGGCAAAGCGGAAGGGGCCCTGGCCGAGGACCTTGTCCAGGTTGCAAAGACTTTCGAGGTGAGTGATCCCGACATCGAGACAGGCTTTGTGGACGAGAGAGTTCACATCCCCCGCCGGGCCCGGGCGCATGGAGTCGATCCCGAAGTGGACGACGCCCTGGGCGGCGAGCCATTCGGTGGACTCGACGGTGACGCCCGGGTTGTCCGTCCCGTAGGCCGGGGTGGGGAAAGTGCGCTCGTGATGGCCGGTGTAGAGAAGAATTGTGCCGCCCTTTTGTATCGGGTCGCCGGATTTTTCGACGGCGGCCTCGAGGTCGGCGGGCGAGATCTCCGCTCCGGGCGCGATGTCTCGCAGGTCGATGCAGGTGCCCATGACGAAGCAGTTCTCGAGGGGGTACTCGTTGATCGGGGTGGCGGTGGCCGAGAAATGGCGCGGCGCATCGAGGTGAGTCCCCCCGTGGTCGGGCATCGTGAAGTACATGACGCTGTTACCGTGGACGTTGCCCGAGTCGGCGAAGGCTTCGTCGTGGGACTTCCAGACGCCGTGGATGATGGGCGGCTGGCCCGGATACTGGGGGGTCCGGTGGTAGAGTTCTCGGCTCAGGTCGATGATCTTGGGCATTTTTCTCTCCTGTCGGGCCTCGCCGGCGCACGGCGGACCGGATGATTCCAGGCAACCGCCCCTGGCGGGCGGCGCTACTTATCGATGGATGACCCTATCTATCTACCCCAGCCGGGGGTCGAGGTAAAGATGGCCGGAGGCGGCCTTAGACCCGCACGGCCTGACACTCGCCGCCGTCGACGTTGATCGAGTTGCCGGTGACGCTGCCGGCGAGATCCGAGACCAGGTAGAGCACCGTCGTGGCGATATCGTCCGCGGAGACGAACCGGCCCATCGGTATCGCCGCGAGGCGCTCGGCCTTGACCTCGTCCATGGTCTTTCCGGTGAGCTCGGAGGCGCGCTTCGTTTGGCGATCCATGCGCAGGGTGGCGGTTGCGCCGGGGTTGACCATGTTCACACGAATCCCGTCAGGGGCGACGCGCTTGGCGAGTTGGTGCTTGTAGGCGGCCAGCGCCGCGTTGGGGATGCACCCGGAGCCGTGAAATACGTGGGTGTGGACGTGGCTCAGCCCCGAGATGAAGATGATGCTCCCACCTCCCCGCTCGCGCAGGAGAGGTACAGCCGCTTTGGTGATCGCCACCGACGCCCTGAGCTTCAAATCGATCGCCAGATCGATGTCATCGTTGGAGACATCGATCGGGTCCGAGCGCCGGCTCACCCCGGCGACGTTCACAACGATGTCGAGCCCGCCGAGCCGGGCCGCGGCCTCTTCGACCACCGAGGCGGGCCGTCCACTCTCGGTCAGGTCCGCCGTTAGCGCCTCCGCCCGGCCTCCTCCGGCGGCGATCCCCGCCGCCACCTCCCTCAAATTTTCCTCGCTTCGCGCCACGAGGGCGACCGAGGCCCCGGCCCGCGAGAGCCACTCGGCGCAGGCGCGGCCGATTCCCTGGCTCGCCCCGGTCACGAAGGCGCACTTCCCGCTCAAATCGATGGAGATCATCTCTCCCTCCCTGGTTCATGCCGTTGGATGACAGGACAAGCGCGGGCGGCCCGGGCCGCCCTGTTCTGTTTCTGAATTTGGGGCACAAGAGTAGGGCCGCTCGGGCGGGGGCGCAACCCCGGCGGGGGCGCAACCCGGAGAGCTTGTCCGGCGAAAGGCCGGCCGGCTAGAAGAAGTACTTCCTGTCCTTGAGGTTTGGATACATCGCAGCCACCCATTTTCCGTAGCCGTTGAATATCTGCGTGGGCCGCCGCTTATCGGTGCCCAGCATACGCTCGGTCATCTGTGACCAGCGGGGATGATCGAACGCGGGGTTCAC
This sequence comes from bacterium, assembly GCA_030922375.1. Taxonomy (GTDB): domain Bacteria; phylum UBA8248; class UBA8248; order UBA8248; family UBA8248; genus UBA8248. Next base: position 4,231 of record JAVEPB010000195.1, read on the forward strand.
GTTCGCCCAGAAGCCGTACTCGCTGGGCGCGGCGCGCTCCCAGAACGTCTGGGGGCGCTTGTCGGTGAATTCTATCGAGACGATCGACTTGCCGTTCTTGAAGCCGTACTTCCAGGGCAGGATGAGCCTAAGCGGTGCGCCGTGTTGTTGCGGCAGGGGTTTTCCGTAAACCCCGGTGGCGAGCATCGCCATCTCGTTCATCCCCTCCTCGATGGTGAGCGCCTCGGTGTAGGGCCATGAGTACCAGACGCGCAACTGGCCGAGGGCGACCTTGGGTTTGTAAAAGGTCTTGAAGACGATGTACTTGGCCGAGCTCTTGGGCTCGACCGCCTTGATGAGGTCCCGGATCAAAAATCCGGTCCAGGGCACCGCCATCGCCCAGGCCTCGACGCACCGGAAGCGCAGCAGCCGCTCCTCGAGCGCCATCGAGCGGATGAGCGAGTCGATGTCGTAGGTCTTGGGCTTGTTCACCAGCCCAGAGACCTTCACTTCCCAGGGCCTGAGCTGTAGGCGCTTGGAGAGCCAGTAGATTCCTTTCGTCCCGCCGAACTCGTAAAAATTATTGTAGGTGGCCGCCACCTGCTCCTCGGTGAGCGGGCGGTCGAGCTTGAAATCCGGGTTCCGCTTGGCGGGATAGAGATCGAGGGTCTTGTCCTTGGGGGCCTTGGAGGTCTCGGCCGCGTCGGCAGCGCGGATCCCGCCCAGCGCTCCGGCCGCGACGGCCCCGGCCGCAATGGCCCCGGCCGCGCCCTTGAGAAAATTTCTCCGGTCAAAGAAAGCCGTCTCTGGAGTCGCCTCCCGCTCGAGCATGGACCACTCGGGTTTCCGGATAAATTTCATGTTGTCTCCTTGGACTCCGGGAGGCGGCGGCGCGCCCGGAGAAGGTCTATATTCAGGAACGATGGGTCCCCAATCTGTGAGTTTCCGTCTCAGCTATGATAATGTGGGGGGGTGGAGTCCGAAATCAACCGTCTTTATAAAAAATTTATTATTTATCAAGGGGCCCGAGGGCGCCCCGCGACATCCCCGGAGGAGTCATGGAAGACAAGCGAATCCCGGTCGAGCGGCTCGAGAAATTCATCAAATCGGCGATGAGGGCGCAGGGCGTGCCTGACGATCACGTCGAAATCTTCACCCGGCGCATGATCGAGGCCGACCTGCGCGGGATGCACGGCCACGGCCTCATGCGCCTCACGCCTTACAGCCGCCGCCTCCGCGAGGGGGGCTACAACCTCAAGCCCGATATCAGGGCGACGCGCGAAACCCCCGTCAGCGCCCTCGTCGAGGGCGACAACGGCCTCGGCCAGGTCGTCATGACCTTCGCCGCCGAGCTGGCCATCAAAAAGGCCAAGGAGAGCGGCCTCGCCTGGGTCGGGGTCCGGGGGGGCAACCACGCCGGCGCCGGGGGCGTCTACGCCGCCCTAGCCCTCCCCCACGACCTGGTGGGCATCTACATGGCCGTCGCCAACGCCAACCACATGCCCCCCTGGGGCGGGGTGGACATGCTTCTCAGCACGAACCCGATCGCCTTCGCCATTCCCGCCGGCGAGGAGCCCGGCTTCGTCCTCGACATGGCGACCACGGTGGCCTCTTACGGGAAGGTGAAGGTCTACGCCCAGGCGGGCCGGGAGATGCCCGTGGGATGGATGGTCAACCGCAAGGGCGAGCCCCTCACCGACTCCACCCGCTCAGACGAGGGCTTTTTGCTCCCCATCGGCGGCCACAAGGGCTACGGGCTGAACATGGTCATCGGCATGCTGGGGGGCGTCATGAACTCGGCGGCCTTCGGGGGCGATGTCGTGGACTTCAACAAGGAATTCTCCACCCCGCTCAACACTGGCCAGGCCTTCTTCGCCATGCGCCCCGACCTGTTCCGCGATCTGGGCGAGTTCAAGGCGGGCATGGACCGGAGCATCCGGGAGATCAAACACTCGACCCCGATGGAGGGGAAGGGCCCGATCCGGATTCCGGGCGAGCAGGCAGTGGCCCGGGAGAGGGAAATGCGCGTGCGGGGAATCCCCGTCTCCCCGCCCGTCCTCAAGGCCGTCCGGGAGCTGGCCGAAACCCTGGGGATCGAGGAGCGGCTCGAGGACTAAAATAATCCGCGCCCGAGGGGGGGGCATCCCTCCCCCACTTGGTGTTGGAAAGTATCCGGGCAACGTATTTTCCGGGAAATGTAGTCGTGATTTCGCTCCCTATCCGGCCAAGACCGATCAGCTAGCCAAGACTGATCAACGCGCCGCCAAGCGTGATGAACGCTCCGCCCAGGACCATGGCCGGGGTGACTTTCTCCACCCCCCTGAGAAGGAAAAATGAAAGAAGCATGACGAACAGGGGCTGGGCCGAGACGATGGGGGTGACGACCACGACTTCCCCCCTATCCAGGGCCAGAAACAGGAATAGCTGGGCGAAGATGCTCGATACTCCGACCCCTACGAAAAGAGCGAGACTCCGCCTCGGCAGCGAGGCGATTTTTTTATCCCCCAGCCACACCCAGGCGGCGGCCATGAGGACGGTCGATGTCGAGGCCATGGCAAATATCGCGAGAGTCTTGTAGGGAACATCGGGGGACGAATAGCGGATGATAAGGTCCCTGAAAACGAACGTCATCGTTGCCCCCAGGCTGAAAAGCACACCACTAATCGCCCAGGTGCGCATCTCCCCTTGGCGAATCGAAAGCGCGAGAATACCCAGGACGATGAAACCCGTCCCGGCGGCCACCCGAACCGATATCACCTCACCCAGCACCAGGACTGCGAGAGAGCTCGAAAACAACGGCCCCAGCCCCCGAATCAACGCCGATGGCGCCGCCCCGATCCGCTGAATGCCCGCGATGTGAATACTCCGCCCAAATCCGGGGATTAAAACGCCGATCCCCACATACCAGAGAAGGTTCGGATTTCCATACTCCCGGAGGGGAACCGTCGCGGCCACCCAGGGGAGCAGGCCCGCTGACATAACGGCGGAGATGATGAGCCCCCCCAGCATCGGCGGCACCTCGCGCCCGGCCATCCGCATGAGGATGAAGGTCAGCGCAAAAAATACCGCCGCCGTAACGGCCAGGAAAATTACCTGCAATGAGCATCCTCACGGCCATCCGAAAAGCTTCCCCGGGGGGAGTATTTCTCAGGCCCGCTGTCGCCTGTATGTGCCGCTAAAAATAAACTTCCCCCGGCCCGACCGGCGGGGTCCACTCGCATTCGCCAAAGGGCCCGTCCCCGCCCTTTTCGATATAGGCGGTGCGATCGTGGCCGGCGGGCAGGCCCCCTCCCTCGATGAAATGCCGGTTCAGCCAGTCGAACATGTACTGATGAAAGCCCAAACCGCCCAGATTTTCGATGGACCACAAGATGTGGAACTGGTTCTCGAACACCCACATCTCCTTCGGAGAGGTAACGTCGCTGTAGACCTCGACGGCGTCCTCGAGCGGACAGAGCGGATCGAATTCCCCGGTGGCGAGCAACACCGGACACCGAATCTTCTCGGCGTAGCCCTTGACCGTCATCCCCGCCGCCATCTCGTCGAACTCCTCCTCCTCGTCCATGCCCGCCATGTACATGAACATTTGCTTAAAGCGCGGGGAAGACCTCGAAAAGATGGTGTTGTTCGGATTGAAGCAGGCGATGGCGCTCACCAGGCCCGCGATGCGATGGTCGTAGCTCGCAAGCCGGAGGGACCAGAAGCTCCCCATGCTCACCCCGAGGACGTAAATATGGGACGGGTCCACCTCCTCGCGCCCGAGCAGGTAGTCGATCACCGCCGCCCCGGCACGCTCGTAATTGTCCCCCACGGCGCGGATTTTCTGGATATTCGAGTTGCCCTGCCCCGGGCCGTCCATCGAGATGACATGAAACCCGCGGGCGATGCCCGGGTTGGCAAAAGCGCGGGGGAACGACTCCTTGGTCTGGTCCATCCCCGGCACATAGATCAGGCAGGGCGCCTTGCGCCGGTCCGGCAGGAGGTGAAACAGACACGAAATGGTTTTTCCCTCGTCGAAGGGGACCTCGACGCGCTCGATGGGGTTCGGGCAGCACTCCGCGCGAAGATCCACCATCTCCCCAAGCTTCGAGCACAGATAGAGCTTCACGGGGTTGTCGTCGTAGAAGATGGGATGCTGCGCCATTCGGTAGGCCTGAATGGCGTTGTCATAGTGCTCCGCGGCGGTGTGGCGGAAGCCGCCCTCGTGGGCGCGCCGGGCGAGGGCCTCGTGGTGCTCGGCGGTTTCGCGCCAAACCTTGGGATACATCTGGTAGTTATGGGCCCGCTTCCCGTGCGGGGCCTCGGTCTCGTCGAGCTCGAAATTCTGCACCCGCCCGCGCATGTTGAGCGCCAGATCGAGCATCCACTGCTGATTGTCGCGCTGGGTCCTGAGTTTCTTGATGGCCATGAATCCTCCCCTCTTTTAGTGCGTGCGCCGCTCCCTCCCCGGCGGGGGAGCCTTGACGAAGATTTCACTTGAACCGGAATCCACGAATTCTACGCCCGTCAGAGATAAAACGAAAAAGCGCCCCGTCCATCCGGACAGGGCGCTTTTTGGGAGAATCCGAAGCTCAGTCCTGCTCGATCAGTTCCTCGCAGTAGGGCGCGCGGGTCATGTAGACCGGGTCGCCCTCGGTGATGAGGATGTGATCCTCGATGCGCACCCCCGCGCCGCCCGGAATTCCGGGCACAAAAATCAGCGGTTCGACGGCGAAGGTCATCCCGGGCTTGAACTCGACGCTCTCGGCTCCCGGCATCACCTCGCCGATGTAGGGCGGCTCGTTCGGCGAGATGCCGCAACCGTGGCCGATGAAGAGCTTGATGAAATTCTCCTCGAGCCCCGCCGAGCGGGCCACCTCGAGAAACTCGGCCGCCGAGTCGTCGTTCGTGTAGCCGGGCCGCATCTTTTCGATGCCCGCCTTCAGGGACTTGTAGACGGTCGTATAGACTTTTTTCTGCATCGGGTGGGGCGGGCCGCCCGCGATCTTCGCGCGGCCGCAGTCGCCGAAATAGCCGTTCCAGCAGGCGCCGATGTCGATGAATACGATGTCGCCGTTGCGGATGATCTTGTCGGTCGGGAAGCGAGTCGGGGGGGCCATGTGTTCGCCCGAGGCGACGAAGGGCGAGGCCAGGTGGCCGAACTCTCCACCGTGGGTGAAGAGGGTCTTCATGGCCTCGGCGGCCACGTCGAACTCTCTAATCCCGGGGACGGCGGTATTGAGGGCGGTGATCGTCACCGCGTCGGCGATGGCGCAGGCCTGTTGGAGGCAGGCCACCTCGTCCGGGGTCTTTTGGACACGGCTCATGTACATGAACATCTCGCCGTCAACGAAGGTGGCCTCGGGGAGGTATTTCTCGATTGCGGCGCGCTGCATAAAGGTGTGGCCGTCGAGGCCGATGGTGCCGCCCGCGACGCCCCAGTCCTTCATCCGCTTGGCGATGTCGTCGCGTACGGTGCTCTCGACGAGGCCGGGCTCCTCCAGGATACCGATGGGAACGTAGTCTTCAATCCAGGGCATGCACTCCTCGATGCGGTGCGCCTCGCCCGAGGAGGCCATCAGGGTGGGCTCTCCATCCTGCTTGAGGAGAACGCCGTAGGTCGTCGATGAGCGGTACTGGATCATGATGACGCGGGCGCTCGTCAGATAGCGGACGTTCTCGTCCTTCCAGAGTATCAGGGCGTCGATGCCGGCCTCCTTCATTGCGGCCTGGGTCTTGGCGACACGCTCCTTGCGCATGCGGTCCATGTCGATCCGGTGCTCCCAATCGACCATCATTCCCCCGCGCGCCCATGTGGGATAATCCGTCATTCGAGTTCTCCTCCTTCTCGGGTAAGACAATAAAATCCATCTCGGGTGCCCGAGGCGGGCCCCGAATCAAGGTTAGAGTCAAGGTTCTCTCTGGCCGGAATTCCGGGCGCGACGCTAGCACCCCGCTTGAAGGGTGTCAAGAAATCCCGTTCGCCTCCGGGGCCCCGGATGCGTATAATGGAGTTCCCTCCGCCCGGTGGACATGCGCTGATGGGCAGGCGAAGGGACACCCCCGACTTCAAGCGATCGAGCCGGATTCCCCGGGTCCGCTACAGACCGACGGCCGAGGAGCGCGAACTCACCGTGAAACTCATCAAGAGCGGGGGGGCCGGCCCGAGGGAGGCTTACGGGCAAAAGCTCCTGAACGAGATGTGCGCCCGCCTCCGGATTCCCCCGGTCCGGCTTCACGTCCAGGACAAGAACCAGCCCCACAAGAAACAGGGGGGGCGCCTGGCCTACAAGGAGTATGGGGCCTACTACCTTGAGGACCAGGTGATTCGAATCGCCAATCTGACGGCGGTGCGGGGCCAGGTCGTCGCCGGAAAAACGTTTTTCGACACCCTGGTCCACGAGTTCATGCACCATCTGGACCGGAAGCTCTTCCGGATTCCCTCGACCCCTCACAGCCCGGGCTTCTACAACCGGATCGACGACCTTAAGCGAAAGCTCCTCGGGGGGGGAGAGGACGCCCCCGCCGGAGAGGAGAGCGGGGGCCAGTGGGAGCCGCCCCCGAAGGGGCTGCTTTCCGCCCTCGAGCGTGCGGCGCGGGAGGCTCGCGAAGCGGGCCGGATGCCCGAGGCGGACGCACCCCGAACCGGCCCGCCACTGGGGACTCGGGCCCCCCGCTGGGGGCCGGAGGCGGGTCTGTTCTCCAGCCCCGAGCGCGGCGCCGGGGAAAAAGGAACCGCCCGGGAGAGGGCTGTCTCCGGAAAACCGCCGGGGCCGGGCCGGACGCGGCCGATAGCAACCTCTAAGGGCGGGGCCCCTAAGGGCGGAGCCCGTGAAGGCCCCGGCCAGGAGGCCACGGACCGCAAGGTCGCGGACCGCAAGGTCGCCGGCCCTGCGACTGGGCAGCTCACTCTTGATTTCGAGGATTAGTGCACGTGGAGCCCGCCGGCCTGGTGGTCCCCGACCCAGGGAGGGGTGGACGGAGACCGCGACGGGGAATGATTTAGCTTTGGAATTGTTCTCACTCGTAATATGGTTTCTTTCCCGGGTGGAAAATCGTGTTCCAGAGCACGGATTTTATCACGGAATTCATAAGGAGCTTCAGCAATGCAGCCCGCAAACGATTTTTTGAGAAAACCGACCGGCCCAATGATGGGATTTTGGTCGTGGCGCTACCTCGATAAATGGAAGACCCTGAAGATGGTTAGCAGCCGGCGCATCAAGGGAATTTACGGGAAATTCCCCTCGATCTTCCCTCCGGGCGAGAAGTTCCCGGATTTTGAGCTCAAGGATCTGGAGGGAACCACGCACCGGATGTCCGATTATTTGGGCAAGAAATATCTCGTCGTGACAACGGGCGCCATAACGTGACCGCCCTACCGGCGGCAGGTGCCGTTTTTCGAGGAAATGGCCGAGAAATATGCGGATCGCGACGTTAAAATATTCAATATCTATGTCCGCGAGCCGCATGCGGGAGAGGTGGGATTCCCCGAAATCAAAAATCATGAAAGCTACGAGCACAAACTTGGATACGCGAAGGAGATGGCCAAAATCAAAGGAATGAAAAACACCATTTTGGTTGACGAAATGGACCAGAAAGTCCACGAGTTGCTCGGCAATCTCCCGACATTTGTCTACCTCGTGGGGAAGGACGGCCTAGTGAAATACAAAGCCACTTGGTCCGATGCCGAATATGTGGATGAATATTTAGCGGATTTGGTGAACAACGACCCTGATTCCGCGGGAAAACCGAAGATTGACCACACAATTTTCACCTATCATGCGCCGACGGATATATGAGCGGCAATCGAATTAGATGGGATCCCTTGACGAGATTCGCCAGATTGGCGCTTCTAAACTCCACTTAAATCAATCAAACCTCTATTTCACATGCCTATTCCGGTAGTCATTGGAAAACAAATAAACCGGGTTACTCAGGTGTCTTTAATTATCGCAAATCAGACATGAGATACTCCTTAACGCCCTTTTAAGACTGACCTTCCTTAATCCCCTTTTTGGTTCGTGATTAAATATATCTATGTTTTTCCTTACCTTGACACCCCGAGGAAGCTCGCCTATAACCACCCCCGTGAAGAATCTAGACGATGATGGCAGGTCTAACATACTAAAAAGAATTGGCCTTCCCGCCCTTTCAAAAGCCCCAACAGGGCGCCTTCCCAGATTGTTTTCGAAGGAAATAACTTTTTGACCAATCCCAGCGAGAAAAAAGAATCGGAATCGTCATCTCCCAGTAAAAAAGACGGCGGGACCCAAAAATCCAAATCAGGAAGACCGGGGCGTCGCCGCTCAAATTCAACTGCACAAAAAGGGAGCCAGAGGTCAAAAAAAGACGGTAAATTCTCAAATAAACGGGGCCGCCCGGGTTCTGGCCGGGCGAAAAGAAATAGTTCTCCTGCGCTTCCATCATCATTGCCCGAACCGATAGCACCATCCCCTGTCGTTGGGATAGGACAATTTGACCCCTCCCTTACCGAGTCTTTCCAATCTCTAAACCTCAGACAGGAACTTCTTCACGCAATTCATGACATGGGTTACCTGGAACCCACCCCGATTCAGAATAAAGCGATACCCGTTGCTCTTGATGGCCGGGATTTAATTGGCAGCGCCCAGACTGGAACAGGAAAAACAGCCGCCTTTGCTCTCCCTACCCTGCAAAAGCTTCTCGGAGGAAAAGGAACCAGAGTATTGGTCCTCACCCCCACCAGAGAACTCGCAATCCAAGTAGCCGAACATTTTGAATATCTTGGCAAATACCTCACATCAGCCGTCGCCCTGATATACGGGGGAGTGGATTACGAACCTCAGTTCAAGGCTCTCTTAGACCAATCCGATATTGTTGTCGCTACCCCTGGCCGGCTCCTCGACCATATGAGAAGAAAAACCGCAAATTTCTCTAATTTGGAAATATTAATCCTTGATGAAGCGGACCGGATGCTTGATATGGGTTTTGCCGATGAAATTAATGAGATCCTCAAAATAATCCCAACCAACAGGCAAACCATGTTATTTTCGGCGACAATTCCACCAACTATTCAAGGATTATCTCAAAGGGCTCTCCAATCGCCGACCAATGTTTCAGTTGCACCACCCGCGACTCCCGCCGAGGGAATATTCCACGGCGTCTACCCAATCAGCGCTATTAACAAACCAAGAGCAGTTCTCGAAATCCTGGAACGCGCGGAGGTGAAATCCGTCCTCGTATTTACAAGAACAAAAGCGGGGGCTGACCAACTTGGCGACGCCCTGGAGCGAACTGATTATTCAGTGGCACGCATCCATTCAGACAGAAGCCAACGCCAACGCGAAAAAGCCCTTAATGGATTCAAAAATGGCGACCACAAAATCCTGGTTGCTACTGATATCGTCGCAAGAGGGATTGACGTGACAGACATTTCCCACGTCATCAATTTCGATGTTCCCGAATACCCGGAGGACTATGTCCACAGAGCAGGTCGAACCGCCAGAGCCGGGCAAATTGGCTATGCCCTAACGCTGATGTCACCCGGAGAAATCATGCTCGTCAAAAATATTGAACGCTTTGTCGGAAAAGCACTTCCCCGTGT
>JAVEPB010000196.1 GCA_030922375.1 bacterium
CACCAGCTTCCCGTTCAAAGTCGTTCGGCTCGAAGGAACAAACTCGGAGAAGGGAACCTACGAATCCCGCCTCAGAAAATGCGATCTGGGCTATCTACACGAGACCTACCTGAGAGAGGACGGGAAGCTTTGCTATCGCTGCCCGTCCGAGCCGGTGGAGGATTATGTGAAGAAGGGCGGGAAACGGGAGAATACCGAAGGCCGCAAGTGCCTATGCAACGGACTGTTCACCAACATCGGCCTTCCTCAGGTGAGGGAGTCGGGCTACCGCGAGTTGCCCCTGGTGACTTCCGGCAACGATGTCAACAAAATCGCGCGGTTTTTGAGGAGCGGAAAATCCTCCTATTCGGCGCGGGAGGTAATCGACTATCTGCTGGGGGAGGTTTAGCGCTCCGGCGGGCGGCGGTGTTCAGGGGTGAAAATGAAATCAATCGAGCGGCGGGTCTTCGGGCTCGCCGTTTTCGTTTGCCTTACGCGCGCCGAGGAGGACTTCGACGTCCCGCCACCGCGGGACGATTAAAAGCGCCGCCAGCACGATGGCGAGCGACACCATCGCCAACTCGACACGCTCGACCATTATGGCGACTCCGGGGAGCAACACGATGGTCAGCACCTCGGCGTGCGCCCTTCGCCCGGTGACGGCCGAGAGCAGGGCGAGGAGGGTGGCCGTTATCAGGAATGTCCAGGGCGAGGCCGCGATCAGGACCCCGGCGGAGGTGGCCGTTCCCCTCCCTCCGGCGAAGTCGTGGAACAGCGGCCAGATTTGACCCGCCACCACGGCGCCGCCTGCCAGGAGGGCCGCCCAGGTCGAGTCGGTGAAAAGCATGGCGGCTCCCACGGCGATGTATCCCTTGATGATATCCGCCGCGAAAACCGTCACTCCGACGGGTTTTCCGAGTACGGCCGCCGCGTTGAGGAAGTCGAGCGTTTCGAGTCCTTCGAAGCGAAGGTCGAGCCCCCGGGAGCGGCCCGCGAACCATGCGGGAGAGATCGAGCCGAGCACGTAGGCGAGAGCTCCGATCAGTGTAGCGGTGAAGAATAGAATCACAACGATAACCTCTGGATTAACTGGACGCCGGCGACATGTTCCCGCCGGCAACCGGCGGCCCGCTGGCGCCAGACGCCCGATGGTTGAAATGGCTTCCGCCGATTTGATCGCATACCTGGAGGGGAAAATCTAGGCGCCCGGCGCCCCCCGGTAGGCCTGCCTCCGCCATCCGAATACGAACCACGTGAAAAGCGCCAGCCCGGCGACGATTTGGCTTCCCGAGACCGCCCACCAGATTCCCATCGCTCCTTGGCCGAGCACCACGCCCGCCGCGTAGGCCAGGGGGAGCATGAATCCCCACCGGATGACACCCTCGACGATCATGGGCGGCTTGGTCTGTGAGGCGCCCTCGAATATTCCCGCCAGGACCCGCCGGGTTCCCTCGAAGACGGTTCCCACGCACAGGATTCGAAGGCAGATGACGCCTATGGGAGCCGCTTCCCCCGGCATTCCGAAAAAATGGATAACCTTTCCCGCCCAGATGAAGAGCATGCTCGTGGTGGCCGTTAGGATGAGAAAAACCGTCCCAAGGGTGACCCAGGCGGCCATACGGGCGCGGTCCGGCCGGTTACTGCCGATGTTTTGGCCCACCATGGTTCGCACGGCGCCTTGAAGCGCGAAGCCCGGCATCCGGCTCATGTGGCTTACCCGGACGCCCACCCCCCAAGCCGCCAGGGCGATGCCGCCGAAAGGCGACAGAATTCCAATCAAGACGAGGTTCGCCCCCCGCTCCAGGAGGTTTTGCCCCCCGACGGGCCAGCCGAGCCGCAATATCCTGAAAAGGTGCGCGGGCCGGGGAAGAAAGTGGCCGGGCCGCAGATGGATGCGGCATTTTCCCGAAAAAAGAAAGGCCATCATGACCGAATAGCCGATAAGCCTTCCCGCGCCGAGCCCCAGGGGGGTG
>JAVEPB010000197.1 GCA_030922375.1 bacterium
GGGACCGGAAAATTGTGGCGTTTCATACATCCGCAGACACATGCGCGGCGATGCGCTGATTAACGCGGCGGCAATGGTGGGGCTGGCTCGCGCCGCCTACGAGGATACGCTTGAGTATGCGAAAACCCGCGTTGCCAGCGGAAAACCCATCATCGAGCATCAGGCGATTGCTTCGAAGATTATCGACATGTACACGGGTATCGAAGCTGCACGGGCTTATGTGCTTTATGGCGCATGGCGCGTCGATGCTGCGTGGAACGGCGTTGACGGCAAAAAAATTCCGGGTGACCCGAAAATGTCCGCCTCAGCCAGCTACTTCGCCCACGAAGTTGCCTGCGACGTGACGCGTGCTGCCATGGACATTCACGGCGGAATGGGCGTCATGCGGGAGATTCCGATCGAGATGTACTTCCGGGACGCGCACAACATGATGCACAGCGACGGCGGAAATATCATGAAACGGCTCAAGGCGATTAGAGGTCTTTAAACCTTTCGGAGGAGAATGTCGGCGCTATGGCTACTCGAGTGCACCATATTCATCATGTTGCAAAAGATCCCCACGCGGCCGCGAATTTTTATATCGAGCACTTCGGGGGCACTCTATATACGGAAGAAATCGAATACGTGGGCTCTCCCTACATGAGCGTCATGCTGGATGGGGTGGAAATTAGAATTCGGGGGCTCCGCCCCGGCGATGACGAAGAAATGCTGAAGGTGGGGCGCGGTCTGCACCATTTTGGAATACAGGTGGATGATTTGAAGGCTTTCGCCGAAAAATTGGAAAAGGCCGGAGTGGAATTCACCAAAAAACCGGGACCGGGCGTGCTCGGTTCGACAACCTCCTTCATCAAGGCGCCCGACAACGTTCTGATCGAGTTGGTGGAAGAGCCGTAGGCCCGAAGGATCGTTCCGGCAAGTCGTTCCAATAGTAACGAAGGGTTTTGCTGGCCGGGGCCTTCGGCCTGAATTGTTCGCCCGGCATCTTCCCAAGCCCCCGAGGCAATAATCCGCCTCCCGGTGGCTTGTGAGAAATAAGACGCGGGGCGGGGGCTATCCATTCTTTCGCCGATTTCCATTTATTCTGGGAGGATTTTGATTATGCCGGGTTTTGCGCGCGGGCAGTTTCTGGTCGATTACGAACAGCGCGTCGATCTGAACGCCTTGCGGTCCAAGCGTGTCGATAAAACGCAACAGTTCATGAAGGATGCCGGCGTCGATGCGCTTTTTATGACAAAAGTGGAAAACGTCCGCTACCTGACCAGCCTGCGGGCCTCTTTTCTGGCGCACCGCGAAGGCGTCCGCGCGATGACGCTCATTACGCAGAATGAGAAGCCTCACCTTTTCACAAACGGGGGAGAGATTCCCCGTATCACGCGAGACATGCCCTGGATCGATCATTTTCACAGCATGCCCAAACTCGAAGAGCAACAACTCATGGACAAGATGGTCCGGGAAGTCTTGCGGCCCGCTCTCGAGGAGCTTGGCGTCATGGGCGGCAAACTCGGTGTCGATATCATGGGTTTTCACATGCTCAGCGCGTTTCAGCGGATTTTGCCGGAAATGGAGTTGGTGGACGGCGATACCCTGATGCACCGGGTGCGGCGAAACAAGCTCGACGAGGAGGTCTATATGATCCGCGAGGCGAGCGCCATAGCGGACGCGGTGTGCGAGGAAGCGATGGAGAGAGTGAAGCCAGGCGTACGGGAATGTGATGTTGCGGCCGATGCCATGAAAGTGCTTCACCATTATGCGGCCGAAATGGCGCATCTGGTTTCTCCGTTTGTCGCATCGGGAGAGCACATGTCTCCGCCGGCGCGGTTCGCCACGGATAAAATCATGCGGAACGGCGATATCGTTTTCATCGACATCGGAGCCCAGTGGAACGGTTATTTCGGGGATGTCGCCCGGACGATGATCTGCGGAAAGCCCTCGGACTTTCAGAAAAAAGTGTATACGGCGGTCTATGAAGCGCTTGGAAAGGGGCTTGAGCGCATGCGTCCCGGTTATACGAATAAAGAGGTGGCCGATGAAATCTGGGGCACAGCGAAAAAATACGGCCTTGAGGACAATTGGTTCAGCCTGAGCATCGGGCATGCCCTGGGCACCTCGCCCAATGAGCCTCCCTATATCGGCGAGCCGGATCCGGATTCCGAGGTCGTGCCCCTCGAGCCCGGGATGGTTTTCGCGGTAGAGCCGCTGATCTGGGTGCCGGATATCGTCGGCGGTGCAGGCGTGCGGATCGAGGAGACGGTCCTCATCACGGAGGAGGGCCATGAGGTGCTGACCCGCTGCTCCATGGACGACAGCCTTCTTCTTTAGGGGGGCCTGAGATTGGCGATTACCGGGTTGAATTTTCAGGCGGGGGCGATTGGTTTTTTATGAAAGGATAGATGAATGGCAACGGAAAAAGCGCGGCTTGCTTTTGTGGGCCTGGGGAATTATTCGGGAGTTCTGGCGGGCGCGGTGGAGCGGACCGGAAACTGTGAAATCGTCAATTGTTTCACCCGGACGGAATCGCGGCGAAAGGAATTCGCCGAAAAGCAAGGGTGCCGCGATGCGGTGAGTCTGGACGAGGTTCTCGGCGATCCCGAGGTGGAAGGGCTCGTTGTCGTGACCCCTCACTCCACCCACGCGGACATCGTTTGCCGGGCGGCCTCCGCCGGGAAGCACATTTTTATCGAAAAACCGCTCACGCTGACCGTCGCCGACGCAAGGCGGGCGGCTACCGCCGCACGGGAGGCGGGCGTCGTTCTTCAGGTGGGGCACCACCGCCGGTTTCAGGGAGCCACGCGCCGCATACGGGAAATGATAGAGGCTGGCGAGCTGGGCGAGATTTATCAACTCGAGGCCAATCTTTCGGTTCCCGGCGGGGGAGTTCGCCAGGGTTGGCGGGACGATCCCGCCGAGTGTCCCGTGGGCGGAATGACCGGCCTCGGTGTCCATATGGTGGACAATCTTCACTTTCTCGCCGGGCCGGTGAAGCGACTCTCCGCTTTTAGCAGCAAAATCTCCTCGGTGGGGAATCTCGACGACGTGGCGAGCGTTGTGCTCGAGTTCGAGAGCGGGGCGCTCGGTTACATCGGGACCACCTACGGAATTCCAAAGGTTTTCAGCACCGCCGCTTTCGGCACCGGGGGAAACGCCTGGAGCGAAGACGAGGAAAAAAAACTTTATATCCAGAAAAAAGGCGAGCAGACCCGATCAGAGGCGCCCGTCGAGTCCGGAGACGCCATCGTCGACGAACTGGCCGATTTCGCCCGCTGCATCAGAAGCGGAGAGCCGCCGCAGGTGGGCGGGCCAGAGGGAACCGAGGTGGTCGCCGTCCTCGAGGCGATCATCGAGAGCGTGAATACCGGACGGGCGGTTGATCTGGAGAAATTTCGGGCCTGACCCGGGAAGGTGAAAATTTTCAGTTAATGCCGGACCCATCCCGAAGCGCTACGGCAAGCCTAGGCTGGAGGGCGGGGAGGGTTCTTTAATATTTTGGAGATTTTACGAAGCATGGGCGTGTTCGTCGGCGCTATTTACGCTGCGTCACTTCAGCGATAATCGATAAAATTGATGCCCTTTCGAAGGGCTTGGACAAAATTTCATCTACACCGCTTTCATTAATTTTGTCATCATCCAGGTCATCCCCCCAGCCAGTGATCAGTACAACCGGTGTCTCAGGGCGCATCTCTTTTACCCGTTTGCACACATCCCAACCTGTCATGGGGGACATTCCGAGATCGGTGAAAACCAAATCGAATTTTTGATTTTCAAAATATTCGATCCCTTTCACGGGATCGGTGAAGCCCTTCACGTGATGTCCCGACTTTGAAAGAATTTTCGCTAAAGTCTCCACGATATCTTCTTCATCGTCGATGAGGAGAATGTTGGATGGTGGTGCGCTGATGGCTTCTTCGGAGATTTCTTTTTTCACCCGGCCCTCCGAGATCGGAAAAAATAGAGAAACCTGGGTCCCCCCGCCGATGGCGCTTTCAACTGTAATCCGTCCCCGATGACGCTCCATGGTCCCGTAAACCATGCTGAGACCCAAACCCGTTCCTCGCTCGGCCTTGGTGGTGAAAAAAGGCTCCAACACCCGCTCTCTGACTTCCGGCGCCATTCCGATTCCGCTGTCGGCCACGGTCACCTTTACCTCGCCTTCAAGGGTGTCCGTAGAAAGGGTGATCCTCCCTCCCTCAGGAAGGGCATCGATAGCATTATAAATAAGATTTAAAAGGGCCTCTTGAATTTCGCCCCAGTCACCTTGAACAATAGTATTTCCCTCGCCTCGATTTATTAATAAATTTATTACTCTGCCTCTTTTTTCCGCTTCGTCCTTCCACCTTGGCCGCGTAATTTCGGAAATTTCGCGGATCGTCTCATTGAGATCCACAAATCCCTCCGGGGATTTATCTCTTTGGCGGGAAAAATCCTGAAGACGCTTGATCGTTCCTGATCCGCTCGAAACGAATTTATTAATGCTGTCGATGGAATAAAGGAGTTCCTTGTTGCCGTTGGCGGCCATGTTGATGAGTTCGGTATGCAGCGAAATTCCAGTCAATACGTTGTTGAAATCGTGCGCAGCGCCGGAAGCAAGCTGGCCGATGGCTTCGAATTTTTGAGATCGGGAAAGTCGCTTCTCAGTTTCTATTCTCTTGGTTTGGTCTCTGTGGATTGATGATACCGCAAGAACTTCTCCGTTGGCGTTTTTGATGGGCTAAAGAGCAATGCTCACACAAACCTCTTCACCGTCCTTTTTCAGACGTACGGTCTCGTAGGTGGATGGTTTCTTTTCCCGGGCCACGTTCGTTCTGCGTTGCCGCACCTCGTCCCGATATTCTTGAGGAACAGTCAATTCGATCAGTTTCTTTCCTATTACCTCGTCTTCGGAAAATCCATAGAGCCTTTCCGCTCCGGAATTCCAGAACATGATTTTTGTATTCAAATCGGAAATGATAATGGCGTCGACATTGTCCCTAACGATACTTTCAAAAAACTGCTTACTTTTCTGCGATTCCTCGTGAAGTCTGACGTTTTCGATGGCGATTGCGGCGTGAGCGGCAAATGTGCTCATCAAATCCAAGTCGTTTGCCGTAAACTCGCGAACCCCCATAACCAAGCACTCGAGAATGCCGATGACCGATTCGTCATTGATCAAGGGAACCGCGAGATATGAGCCGATCCCCTCTTCGATTTGTCTCTTCGGGTTTTTCCAATGGGGGGAGTCTCGAACATCCCTGATGTAAAAAATGTCGGCTGATTTAACGGCAATTCCGCCCGCCCTTTCGTCGATTTTAAAATCAACATTCTTGGTATCTACCAACATGCCACCATGCTGGGCGCGAAGCCTCAAGATGTCGCCTTCAAGTATAAAAGCCCGGGTATAGGGGAGGTCCAGCAGATCGGCTGCCGAGTCAACAATAAAATCCAATACCTCGGTGGCTCCCATGGTCCCCCTGAGCTTCCGGGTAAGGTCGCACAGGACTTTGAGGCGCTCCAGATGTTGCTGTTGGCTATTTTTTCCCTCGATCATGCCTTCAGAGGGTTGGCAAATAGGCACGCTGAACTCCCATGAGCTGCCGTCGGCAACGAAAAATTACGATTTACCCTATTTAGATAACATCCATAGGACGTTGTCTTATTCCATCGAATGTTCGTCTCCTGTGGCGCCGAACTATGAGCCGTAAATAATTTTCAATAATAAAGATGTTTTTGTCTGAAAAATTGTTGACAGGGAGGGCGGCAATACCCATATATAAGACCATCAAGTCTTAATATTGCCCTCCCAAGGCTGCCTCTCCTAGAGTAACTGCATAAAAAACAAATGCTTGCACTATCAAAAACAACCGGGTACGCCATCGCCGCGCTAAGTTGTCTGGACGGTCCCGGCGGCCAGACCGTTAGCGTCCAGGATGTCGCCAACTGCACCCAAATCTCCAAATCCTATCTATCCAAAATTATTCAAACACTTGCGGAGAAAAAATTCGTCAAGACCAAACGGGGCTACACGGGCGGGTTGCTGCTCCTGCGCCCCCCCGAGGAGATCTCGCTCAAGGAGATCGTCGAGGCGATGGAAGGCCCCAATTGGATAGGGAGCTGCCTGTTGGGCTGGGGTGATTGCAAGGAAACCTGCCCGACCCACGAATTTTGGAAACAAGAGCGGGAGCGAATCGTAGCCGAGCTTCGCACGAGAAAACTTGTCGAATTCACGCGATTTAAAGGCTGTACCCCTGGAACCCAAAAGCCAGTTCAGGAATCGGAGACCGAAATAAAGGGAGGATCGAGATGAAGATGAAGAGAAGGACATTCCTTAAAGGGACTGCTGGCGTGGCCGGAGGAGGAGCTTTGGCTTCACTCCTCTCGAGAGGGCCGAAAACGCTAGTCGCAGCAGCCGCAGAGAAAGGGGGAAATGTACTTAAAGAGGAATCGATTCCTACCACCTGCTGGATTGGAAAGCAGGACTGCGGAATGATTGCCAAGGTGATCAATGGGCGCGTGGTGAAGTTCGAGGGCCACCCGGACAACCCCAAAAACCGAGGAAAGCTCTGTCCCAAGGGACAAGCCCAGATCATGGCGGTCTACGACCCCAACCGGGTCAAGACTCCGCTCGTCCGGACGAATGGAAAAGGCGTGCCGGGTGAATGGCGCCAGGCTTCCTGGGACGAGGCCCTGGGTATGGTGGCAGAAAAAATCAAGGATGTGCGCAAGCGGGACAAGCGGCTGCTAGTTTGGCAAAAGGGCAGAAGTAAGGCCAAAAAGTTTTACGATAAGGCATTCGTCAAAGCGTCAGGCGCAACAAAGCTCCATCACGGCGCCTATTGCTCGGACGCCGGCTACCGGGCCCTGGAGTACACCGTCGGGACGCACGCCGTCCTTCACCCGGATTTCCGCCACTGCAAATACATGCTGGCCTGGGGATGGAACACCACAGGCGCCGGCGGTAACAAGACCTGCTGGCTCACATGGCCGCAGCAGCTTGTAGAGGCCAAAGAGCGGGGCATGAAGATGGTCTCCCTCGATCCCCGTAGCAGGGGCACGGCCCACTTTGCCGATGAATGGGTTCCGCTTCGTCCGGGAACCGACATGGCGTTCGCTCTTGCCCTGTCCAATCAACTGATCGCCAAGGGTTTCGTGGACGAGGGCTACCTGAATGCGCATACCAACTCACCCTATCTGGTGAAGGAAGACGGTTTCTTCCTCAAGGTGGGCGGCAAGGAAGCGATCTGGGATTCAGCCCAGAAGAAGGCTGTATCGGCTGATACCAAGGGCGCCAAGCCCGTCCTCGACGGTGAATTCACCGTGGATGGGGCTAAAGTGAAGACTTCTTTCCGGAAATTCAAGGAGCACGTTGCTACCGCGACACCGGAATGGGCGGCAAAAATTTGCGGCATCAAAGCCGACCAGATTCGCAAGATCTCGAACGATCTGGGATCCAACGCAAAAATCGGCGCCACCAAGGTCGTGGACGGAGTGGAACTTCCTTACCGCCCTGTTGGGATCATGGCCTATCACATGTCGCAACAGGAACTGGGCTTCCAGGCGATTCGCTCCATGGTGCAGGTGTTCATGCTCCTGGGCGCATTTGAGGCGGTAGGCGGAGTCCGCAGTGATTGGAAGTGGAAGCTGCACAAGGGCTTCAAGGGGCTGGACAAGGCCAAGGTGAAAGACGGGCCCTACAACGTCTACCTCAAGAATTCGAAGTATTTCCCGATCAACAGCAACCTCTCGGGCATGGTGGCCAAGACCATGATAGACCCGAAGAAGTACGGGGTGGACTACACTCCGGAGGTGATGATCATCCACATGGCCAACCCGCTGGGCTCGTTCTGCTCCACCCCGGAGTTCATCGAGTCCTACAAGAAGTTCAAGTTCATTGCGGCCATCGACCCCTGGATCTCCGAGACGAACGACTTGTTCGCCGACGTGATCCTCCCGGCGGCCACAATCGAGAAGTTCGAGGGGCCGGTCAGTGCTTCGGAGCCGTACAACTCGGCGGACACTCTCCGGATTCCACCCATGAAGCCGCTCTTCAACAGCCGCGGAGACATCCAGATTTATCTGGATTTATGCGAGAAGGCGGATCTCCTCTACGGCAAGAAAGGGTACCTGGCTCAGGTCAACAAAGGCCTCAAGCTCAAAGGCAAGTATGCCCTTCCACTTGACCGGAAACCGACCGAGCGGGAAATCTTTGACATATGGGCAAAGAGCAAGGGTTTGAAGGAAGGCGTGAAATTCTACGAGAAGAACGGCGTGCGGGTGAAGGGCCCGGTGAAGGCCTCGAAGTCTTATGGCTTTGCCGCCAAGCCCCCCTTCAACGGCATCAAGCATCGCCTCTACGGCGAGTCCCTTTTGAGAATTCAGAAGGAGATGAAGGCCAAGGGCGCCGGGGAGATCTACTGGCGCGACTACACGCCGCTGCCCACCTGGCGTACGCGGACTCTGGACAAGTCGCCTTCTCAGTACGACCTCTACCTGATGAGCTACCACCTCATTGAGTACAAGCAGGCGCGTACCTCGATGGTGCCTTTGCTCAGCGAATTGGCTCCCGAGCAGTGGCTGGACATGAATCCTGATACGGCCAAGGCCAAGGGTTTTAAAGAAGGTGAGATGGTATGGATCGAATCTCACAATGCCGTCACCGGCGATAAGCGCAAGGTGCAGGTCAAGATCGCCATCAAGCAGGGAATTCGTCCTGATGTCGTGGCCATGCCTCACCATTTTGGTGGATGGCAGCACAAGTGGCAGAACAAGGGAGCCAACGCCAACAACTTGTTCCCCACCGGCGAGGGTTATGTGACAAACACTGCGGACCAATCCTTCCAGGTGAAGGTCCGGGTTTACAAGGTATGAAAGGAGGTGACTAACGATGGCGCGATTCGGAATGGTAATTGATCTAGACCGATGCACAGGTTGCCGGGCCTGCATGGTGGCCTGCAAAGTAGAAAATAACACCCCAGAGGGCGTTTTCTGGATGGACCTGGTTCGCTATGAGGAAGGGGCTTACCCAGTAACCAAGAACTGGTTTATGGCGCGTCCCTGTAACCATTGCGACAATCCGCCCTGCGTGGCGGTTTGCCCGTCGAAGCCCAAGAAGACGCGGTACCGCCGGGCCAACGGCCTGGTGGCGACGGATGCTGACAGCTGCATCGGATGCCGTTACTGCGAGAAGGCCTGCCCGTACGGGGTGAATTACTTCCACACAGAAGATCCCAAGAAGAATATGTATCTCGATTGGGATGACAAGGACCTGGCAAAGTCTACTAACGGCGCCAGTCCTGCTTACAAGAATCCGGTGTTCGACACGAAGATCGGAAAAGAGAAGCGGAAGATCGCCGGAAGCAACCACAGGCCGAAAGTGGTGGACAAATGCACTTTCTGCGTCCACCGCGTGGAGAAGGGAGAGCAGCCCGCCTGCGCCGAGGGTTGCCCGACTTCGGCCATTACGTTCGGCAATCTGGATGAGCTGACCAGCGATATCAGCAAAATTCTCCAGAGCAAGAAAAGCTACAGATTCTTGGAGAAGGCGGGAACCAAGCCCAAGGTTTACTATGTGGGCGGCAGGCAGCCTGGACCCAATTCAATAGAAGTCGAAAAGATACAGAAAAAAAAGGCCTGACCGGCTCCCGGTTTGCGCTATACTGGAGGCCCCCTTGGGGGGGCCTCCAGTTTTTTGGGGCTTCAGCTATATAACCCCGGCTATATAACCCCGGCTATTGTGTCCGAGTTCGGCCGTGCATAGCGGCTGTTTCCCGAAGCTGGCGGTGGCACATTAAAAGAGATGGTTCGTCCATATATATAAAGGTGAGTCGTGAACGAGGAATACATCAGTGGCGAGGAGGTATCGTTGATGGAGTTGGCGAGCCTCCGTCAGGGCGTCTACAGGCTTTTAAGTGCGCTTTTTCTGTACCCCGACCTGGAGTGGATGGATACTTTTCCGCCGCTGGCGCATTTGCTTCGGGAGGAATCCCGCCCGCTGGCTCAGTTTGCCTTCTGGGGAGAGTGGGAGAAAATACTGGATTCGCTGGAGGCTATTTCTGAGGATGACCGCCAAGGGCTGGAATCGTTTTTCGTCAACAACATGACGGTCGCCGGCCGCCCGGATGTTTGTTCTCCCGCTGAATCCTTTTATGTGGGTCGCGAGGAGGTTGCCCTCCTCATCAGCGATCTGGATGGCGTTTATGTCGAGGATGGCTTTGCGGTTGCCTCCTCCGCATATCAGAGCCCCGATCACGCCAGCGTCGAACTCGAATTCATGAGCCTTCAGTGCGGCCTGGAAACAGGGGCCTGGGAGGAGGGATTGACCGGGGATGCGAGCAGTCGATTGAAGCAGGAACAAACCTTTTTGAATCAACATTTGCTCCGATGGTTTCCGGTTTTCGCCAGTCGTCTGAGCTACCTGCATGGTGATAGTTTCTATGCCCAGGCAGCAGGTGCGGGACATTCTTTTATGATTCACGACCGAGATTTGATCGCATCACTTTTAGAGGGGCTTCAGGAAGGAGTGAATGCATGATCGTCTTGTTGTGCCGGGACCTGGAGACGCAAAGTTTCGGGATGGACCTGGACCGGATATCGGAAAGCCTGCGGGAGCGATACGCGGACATAGAGGTGCGCGTTGTCGAAGGGCCTTGCGATCACCACGAGGAATGGCTGTCGGCGGATCTGCGAAAAATGGCGCCAGTTGTTCTGGCGGTATGCTCGTCTACATTGCCTGTTCATGAGAGGCGCGCCCATGCCCGCAAGCGAGGATTCGACCCCTGTATGGTCGAGACGGTGGATCTGGGCGGAATCTGCGAGCGAGCCGAATCCCGGGAGCGGGCGACAGAGCAGGCGGAGATTCTCCTCCGGGGGGCGGTTGGGAGGTGTCTTGCCGAAACAAGGAGCATACCCGAGAATTTCAAAATGATCGTTGCCTGGGAGGGGCGGATGAGCCGACGCTCTCTGCTCACTCTGCCGCCGGTGCGCTACGAAGTAGTTCCTTTTGTTGTGGACGAGGCTTGCGTCGCCGATCGCGGATGCCGAATCTGTGAGGATTTATGCCCCCATGACGCACTAACGCTCACCTCCCCAGAACGGATGGAGCTTTTGAAGGACAAATGCTCTGCATGCGGAGCCTGTGTGTCCGTATGTCCACGGGACGCGATTCACTTTCCCGCGGCTTCCTCTCTTCAAATCGGTGCGCAGGTTGAAGCGCTTCTGGATGGAAACTCTTTATCATCCCCGCGCGGCATTATTTTTGCCTGCCACAACTCGGTTGGCCGATTTCATGAACTGAGCCGGAGTGGAAATTCTATTCTGGATGGCTGGTTTCCGGTGGAGGTTCCCTGCACCGGAATGATCACGCCGACCTGGATTTTGAAAAGTCTTCAACTAGGAGCCGCCGCAGTGGGGCTTCTCGTTTGCCCGGAGAATGACTGCCGTTACGGTGGACGGGAGGAAATGGCTGGACGGGTGGATTACTGCAGCACCCTGCTGAATCGGATGGGGATGCCATCCGGGGCGGTCCAACTGGTGTCCTCCGACGAACCTGACGAACTTCAAGAATTTCTGGCAGTTCTGGAGTCCTTGGAGAACAGGAGAACTGATCAGTCCCCGCTTCTCCCGGCGGATTTTTCTCCTCTCGGTGCGGCCGGTGCAGTACGGGGGTTGGCGGAATTCAAAGCCTTTCCGGTGGATTTGGTTGTAGCGCACGCCCATTCCCCGTTGGGAAATTTGGAGGTGGAGAAAGGATGCACTCTGTGTGGAGCCTGCGTGGCGGCATGTCCTTCGGATGCTCTGTCCATGGAGGCTGGAAAAGGAGAAGTGCTCTCATTCTCCCCTGCGGCTTGCGTTGCCTGCGGGGCATGTGTGCCAGTCTGCCCGGAAAATGTCATGCGGACAGAGAAAGTCACCCGGCTTGCATCCCTGATGGAGGAGGAGGTGATTCTCTTTCAGGATACCTCGCCGCGCTGTGTAACCTGCGGGAAGCTCATCATGCCCCATGCCATGCTGAACCGGCTCAAACAATCCTTAAAGGATCATCCTTCGTTCGATATTATTTCCCAGTATTGCATTGATTGCCGGAAAACCATGTTTTAGCCCGACCGCGCAAAGAGATTTCGATCGCCCGCCCGGTCGGCCGGGCTGCTATGATGTTCCCTTCCATGTGTTTCAGGCTGATACTGTCATTTCCTTGTGTCGTTTTTTTTTGAGCCCGGCATTTGGCCTGTGGCCTGGTGGCGCCGGGGTCAATAGCGTCTTGAAATCAGGGGAGGGGAAAATGGGCTCTGAGGAAGAAGAATTAATCAGGCAAATCAAGGCCACTCGCGGCTGGATATTGCCGGAGCAGGAGTTCATGGTCCGGCGGGACATCGAATTTTTCCGCCGCCATAACGAAAAAGTCGATCATTTCATGAACAGGGATGGGGCCCTGTCGAGGAAGGTTCTAGAACTGCTCTACATCGTGGCGCTTTGCGTGCGGTTGCCGGCGGGTGAGACCCAGACCTATGTCAAAAATCATATCCGCCAGGCGTTCGAGCACGGGGCGACGGAGCGGGAAATACTCGAGGCGGTGGAGTTGACCATATTTCCAGGCGGCTCGCCCTCCATGAACGCGGGGATTAAGGCGCTTAGCGAAGTGATCGAGGAGCGGGAGAAGGCCGGGTGATCGCCCCGGCAGTCGGCCCCCCTCCCCCCCCCCCCCGCGAATTAAAAAAAACCCCT
>JAVEPB010000198.1 GCA_030922375.1 bacterium
GTCCGCCCTGATTCTCGCCCCCACCCTCGGCCGGGCGGCGATGGCTTATTTGCTGGTCCAGATTCCCGGGACGGGCGAACCGCCGGAAGGAGCCGCGGAACTCACGGCCGAGGCCACGGCCAACGAGGCGCATGCAGCCTTGGTCTGGTCTTTTGCGGTGTGCCTGGTATTCGGCTTCATCGGGGGGGCCGTGGTCGCGCTGGGGGCGGGAGTGATTGTGATCGGGCTGAGGCGCGCCATCGAGGGCCGGGAAAGTTGCGGGGATGTCCACGCGGCGGCCGGAGAAATTGTTGAAGTGGTGGCGCTGCTGATTGCTTCGGCTTGGTGGGGTTAACGCGATAACCGCTCTCGATGGAGGGCCAGGATGAGAGTTCATCGCTCAGCGGCTTGAATTTTAAATTTTTTTTTCAATAGCTTTTCCTCATTTTCTTGAAAAAATAATTCCCCACTTTTTACCACCTATACAATATATGGTGTTTTTTCCTCGTTTTTTGAAATTTTAACGATATAACTTGTACTAATCGCTTTTTATTCGTTATGTATGACCCTCCCCATAAAATGTGTTCCACCTCTCAATAATTCTTGAAAATATTTGATTTTCCTTGAATTCCGTAATTTTCATGTTGACACTCCCTTGTCAAGGGTTTATATGTGAACTCACTGGTGGGAAAAAGTGGGAGGTAGTGGGGAACTAAAGCGATGCTAATTAGCTCCCATGTAGTTTCAATAGACGCGAAGGGACGCGTCAGTATCCCCGCCCGATTCAGGGAATTTCTGAATGCCAAGTTCGGGGATCGGCTCATTCTTTTGGATATGGACGGGTGCATCTTCGCCTATCCCCAGGAGGAGTGGCAGAGAAGGTTTAGCGAGCGGTTTCGCGATTTGCCCACACACCGGGAGAGTGTCCGTCGCTACGTGAGGCAGATGTACGGGAAGGCGGTTCCCGTCGAAATCGACAAGCAGGGGAGAATCTTGATGCCCGCCCGCTTGAGGGAAGCGGCGGGAATCGAAAAAGAGGCCATCATCGTCGGCCTTGAGAGCAAGTTCGAGATTTGGGGCCGGGAGCGCTGGGAGCAGATGATGCAGGAGGAGCCCCCGGAGCTTGAAACCACCGGCGAGGGCGAGGGCCCGATAGAGCTGGAGTTTTAAATCCCGGTCCAAAGTATTTCGGCGCAAAGCTTCATAAGGGGGGGCTTTTGTGACGACCACCTTGAAAGTCCAATATTCGGAAGGAGCCCGCCGGTTTCGGCGGTCCTCCTTCATTGAGAGAAAGATGACCGCGTCTCACGTTCCGGTCATGGTTCGGGAAGTCCTTGACTTCCTGTCACCAGTTCCAGGAGCTGTGTCCTTGGATACTACCTTGGGCGGAGGAGGGCACAGTTTTGCGGTTCTGGAGGCGACTCAGCCATCGGGTGTGCTGATCGGCTGTGACCGGGACGTAGACGCGGTAATTGAGGCGAGGCGGCGCTTGGCCTCCTTTGGCCCCGGCGCCAGACTCCACCATGCCCACCATTCCGAAATCAAGCGAATTGTCGCCGAGGAGGGGTACGAGGCGGTGGACGCTGTCTTGTTTGATCTGGGACTCTCCTCGATCCAGCTCGACACTCCGGGCCGCGGGTTCAGGATCGATTCGGCCGACAGCCTCGACATGAGAATGGATCAAACCGGCGGCCCGACGGCGGCCGATTTGGTGAACGGACTTCCCGAAAAAGAACTTGCCAACCTCATTTATGAATATGGCGAAGAGCGCAAATCTCGCGCTATCGCGCGGGCGATCGGGCGGGCCCGCGCGCGCAAGCCACTGGAGCGCTGCGATGAGCTTGCCGCTGTGGTGGTTTCCGCCGTCGCACGGAGCGGCGGCGGAAAGCGCGGGAGGTGGCGTATCCATCCGGCGACGCGCACCTTCCAGGCGCTTCGAATCGCACTCAACCGCGAGATGGAAACACTCGAGGGTGCGCTGCGCGATGCGGTAGACCTCCTCCGCCCCGGGGGCCGCATCGCCGTCATTAGCTTTCATTCGCTCGAGGATCGGATTGTGAAAAATGTCTTTCGAGGGCTCGCCAGGGACGGTGATGGGCCCGCGTCGATCGATATTTTGACCAGAAAAGTTATTCGTCCCGGAAGGGACGAGGTCGCCTCGAACCCCCGGTCCCGGAGCGCCAGGCTCCGGGCGGCGGAGAAGCTCGAAAGCGCCTAAATGGTGAGCGGGTTTGGGCCGAAAGGCCGCGTTCGCTCGAGGCTGCGGTGGAAGTTTGAAATACCCGTCTCCAGGGCCGCTTTTTGCATCGGCGCCCTGGCGGTCAGCGCCTTGGCCTTGGCGTGGCCGCATCTGGAGATGGTGAGAATTGGATACGAAGCCGCTCGCTTAACGGCAGAGCGCAACGCCTTGTCTCAGGAACGCAGGGTTCTCAGAGTCGAGGCGGCGGCACTTCGCCAGCTTGATCGCATCGAGGCAATTGCCCGGAACAAGCTGGGGATGGTTTTCCCGGATAAGGACCAGGTGGTTTATGTGATGGTCCCGACCCGGCGTCCCTAATACTTTTTATATTTTTACTGTGCTCCACCTCCGCCCGGACCAGGAAGCGGGCCATGAAGAAGGGTTTCTTCGTACGCCTGATTGCATGCGGTGTCCTCGTCGGCCTCGGGTTTGGTGCGCTTGCCGTTAAGCTTCTCGTTATTCAAATTCGGGACCGGGATCGCCTCGCCGCCTATGCCGATCGGCAGCTTCGCCGCACACTCCGGGTCCGCGCCAAGCGCGGGGATATCCTCGACGACAGGGGGCGCCCCCTTGCGGTTAGCATGGATGCGCTTTCTCTCTATGCGAATCCAAGGGAGGTGAAAAATCCCGCGACGGTGGCCCGGAGGCTGTCTAAAGTCCTGGGCCTTCCACCGGCGAAACTCAATAAAAAGTTGAGGCGGCGCGGCAGCTATGTCTGGTTGAGACGGAAACTGACCCCCGAACAAAAGGATCAGGTAGCCGCTCTCAAGGAGCCGGGGCTGGGATTCGTTACCGAAAGCCGCCGGTTTTATCCGAAAAGAGAAATGGCTTCCTCCCTGCTCGGGTTCGTTGGTGTTGACGAAAACGGGCTGGCCGGGGTCGAGTTGGCCCGCGACGCGGATATGAAGGGGAGGCCCGGCCGGATCCGAATCGAGAGGGACGCAAGAGGACGCTCGATCCATCCCGAGGCCACCGTTGTCGCCCAATCCGATCCCGGCGCGGACATTCGTCTGACGGTGGACGAAGTAATCCAGTACATCGTCGAAAAAGAGTTGACGCTCCAACTCGAACGCTCGGGCGCGCGGCGGGCTATCGGCGTGATGGTGGAACCGGCCACCGGCCGAATTCTTTCGATGGCCACCGTTCCGGGCTACAACCCCAATACCTACGGTAGCTACAAACCCGAGCGCTGGAAGCAAGATGCCGTCCAAAACATCTACGAGCCGGGTTCGACATTCAAGATTATTACGGCGGCCGCCTACTTGGATTCGGGCGGAAAACTGAGCAGGAGCTATTTTGCGGAGAACGGTAGATTTCCGATCGGGAGAAGTCACCTTGTCCTCCGGGATCACAAAAAATACGGATGGTTGACGGCCGAGGGAGTGATCGTGAACTCCTCGAACATCGGCACCTACAAGATGGCCATGGACGTGGGAGCGTCGCGGATCCACCGGATGGCCCGCCGGTTCGGCTTCGGTTCAAAGAGCGGGATTGATTTTCCAGGAGAGTCAAAAGGGATACTCCGGCCGGTGAAACGTTGGTCGAGCACATCGCTCGCCTCGATCTCCATCGGGCAGGAAGTCGGCGTGACGCCGCTTCAAATGGTGATGGCCGTGGCGGCGGTGGCGAATGGCGGTCTCATGAATCGGCCCCGGATTGTCGAGGCCGTTGAAAAAATCGGTTTTTTCCGGAGGCGGATCGGGGCCTCGCGGCCAAAGCGGGTAATTTCCGCCTCCCATGCGAAAAAGCTCGGCGGGATTCTCAGAAAGGTGGTTACTCACGGGACGGGAGTGTCCGCGGAGGTTCCCGGCTACGGCGCTGCCGGAAAAACGGGAACCGCGCAAAAGGCGGAACCGGGCATCAGGGGCTACAGCAAGACAAAATTCATCACATCTTTCGCAGGTTTCATTCCTTATAAAGACCCCCGTATCGCTCTCCTCGTCGTCTTTGATGAAGGAAAGATCAGGAGTGCGGCATGGGGATCGACTATCGCCGCGCCGGCTTGGAAGCGAATCGCGTGGCAGACAATGCGCTATCTCAGGGTGCCGCCCGAGGGC
>JAVEPB010000199.1 GCA_030922375.1 bacterium
CGCTCGCCGGGCTTCGCCGCGCCTCCTGCTCCGCCACGCCCGGCCAGGCGAGCGTGATTTTACTCCCTCCAGCCAAATGGTTTAAGGTGTGCGTCGAAGCCTGATCGCCGTTCCATTACTAAAACCAAGAGGTCCTGATTCATGCCAGAGGGAAATGAGCGTTTCGATGTCGTTGTCGTAGGCTGCGGGAACGCTGCGCTCTGCGCAGCGCTGGCCGCCAAGGAAAACGGGGCCTCGGTGCTCGTTCTAGAAAAGGCCCCGCAAGAGTGGCGCGGCGGAAACTCCTACTTCACGGGCGGGCTCTTCCGCTTTGCTTTCGACAACGTAGAGGAGGTCTTCGATCTCGTCGGCGACATGTCGGACACGGAAAAATCCGGGGTCGAGATCAAGCCGTATACGAGTGACGGTTTTTTCGGCGACCTCTACCGTCTGACGGATAATATGGCCGACCCCGATCTCGCCAACACGTTGATTTTCAATTCCCTGCCGACGATGAAATGGCTTCGGACAAAAAACGTGCGTTTCGTCCTCGCGAGCGGAAGGCAAGCTTTCAAGGTCGGAGGGAAGCTCCGCTTCTGGGGAGGCCTCGTTCTCGAAGCTGTCGGTGGTGGCGTTGGCCTTGTGGATTTTCTGATCGAGCAGGCCGAAAAAGACGAAATCGAAATTCGCTACGCCTCGAAGGCCACCCGTCTCATCGCGGACCGGATGGGCGCGATCACCGGAATCGAGGTCCGCGGAGAAGACGGGCCCTACGAGATCGAGGCCGGAGCGATCGTTCTCGGCGCGAGGGGATTTCAGGCTAACACCGAAATGCGCTGCCGATACCTGGGGCCGGACTGGGAGCTCGCCAAGGTTCGCGGCACGCCCTACAACACCGGCGAGGGCATCCAGATGGCTCTCGACATCGGAGCGCAGTCCTTCGGGCATTGGAGTTCGTCCCACACCGTTCAGTGGGACCTCGGCGCGCCCCCCTTCGGCGATCGCAAGGTGGGCGAGAGCTTTCAGAAACACTCCTATCCCTTCGGGCTCATCGTCAACATTCACGGGCAACGCTTCGTTGACGAGGGGGCGGATTTTCGCAATTACACCTACGCCGAATACGGAAGGCGCGTACTCAGACAGCCCAGCCGGATCGCCTGGCAGATTTTCGATCAAAAGTGCCTCCCCCTCATGCGGGACGAGTACCGCATTCGCGAGGTGACGAAATGCGCCTCGGACACGCTCGAGGGTCTTGCGGAGCAAATGGAGATCGACGTCGAGGGTTTCGTCAAGACCATCGAAGAATACAACGCCGCCGTGCAGGACACCGATTTCAATCCGACGATCCTCGACGGGAAAAAAACCGTGGGGATCGATCCGCCCAAATCCAACTGGGCGCAAAAAATGGACTCGCCCCCCTACGAGGCCTACGGCGTCACCGCCGGGATCACCTTCACCTTCGGGGGGCTGCGCACCACGAAAGACTCCCAGGTCCTGGACGCGGAAAACAGGAATGTTCCTGGGCTCTTCGCTTGCGGGGAACTCGTCGGCGGGCTTTTCTACTACAACTATCCCGGCGGCTCGGGGCTGATGTCGGGCGCCGTGTTCGGCAAGCTCGCCGGAGAGGGCGCCGCACGGCACGCCGGCAAAGCCTGAGCATTGGAAGCCTTGGCGAGAACGGCTATCGCTTGCGAGGTCCCTTCGCCTCTCTCGAACCAAGAATGCCCGCCGTGTTCCGGCAGGCAATCATTTCGGCCACCCTCCAGGGGGAGGTTGCCCTGGCCATGTGTGGTTTTACTTACCGAACCGCTCGGCGAGGTAGTCTTCCATCGGCCGGAGATTCAGGCCGAAGGCTTCTTTCAGCGGGGCGGGATCGCAGACGTTGTCCTCGGCAAGCATGGTGATTTGATCCTCGGTGAAGGGCGGTTTGCCGGGCAGGTAGTCGAACATCTTCGCTTGCAAACGGGCGACTGCCGCCGGCATGTGCGCGAAGAGTCTTCGCCTGCGCATGGATCTGAGCAGGAGGCGCAAAATCTCCTTAATGGAATACGCCTTGTCGCCGCCCATTTCGTAGGTCCGGCCGAAAGTCTCGCTCGTATCAAGCGCTTTGACGAAACAGCGGGCCACGTCCTTCACCCAGATCGGCTGAAGCTTTCCGCGCCCCGATCCAATGATAGGAATTGCTGGTGAAAGGCGGGCGATTCCGGCGAAGGTGTTCAAGAATTCGTCGCGCTCTCCGTAGATGATCGACGGGCGGAAAATCGTCCAGTCGAGCCCGCTCTCGCGGACAATTTGCTCGGCGGCGAATTTCGTCCGATGATAGCGTGCGGCGGCGTCCTCTCGGGCGCCGAGGGCGCTCATGTGAACAAAGCGTTTCACGCCCGCTTGTTTCGCGGCTTCGACAACACGGCGAGTGCCCTCGGTGTGCACGGCCTCGAACCCCGGGGTACCTTTTTCGATGATGATGCCGACGATGTGGATAACGGCTTCGTTGCCTTTCATCACCTCGGCCAGATGACCGCCGCCGGTAACGTCTCCGCGAACGGGATAGACGCGCGGAATAGCTTCCGCCCATCTTCGCGCCGCCTCGGCGTCCCTGGTAAGAACCCGGCTATCGTGACCGCCCTCGGAAAGCAGGCGCACCACGGACTCGCCAACATGGCCGGTTCCGCCTGTAACGAAAACCTTCATCAAGCTCCTCCGTCGTCGATTCTTCGGGGCGATTCTCGACCGGGAGTCTCCCGGAGATTTGTCTCCCGGAGATAATATCTCGCTCTCCTGGGCGATTCCACCTTCATCACCTCACGGAGGACCTCGGTAGCGTAAGCGCCGGAAGGCAACTCGAAGCGAAGGCACAGATCCCCTCCCTCGGCCAAGACTCCCTCCGCCCGGAGCCGGGCGCGGTAGGGTCTTCGTCCGCCCCGGACACCCATACGCGCGAGGCCTTTGTTCAATGCGCCGCGGTCGAGACCCAAAACCCGCAGCACATCCGCCTCCATCTCGCCCGGCTCCCCTCTGGCCTCCAGCATTTTTTCGCCAACGAGCGGACCCGCCGGGCTCACATCGAACCGGGCCAGGGCGGCGGCTTCTTTTCCGGGATCTCCGACGCGGCGGGCCTTGCCACTCCGGTGGCTGAATAGCACATCGCCGGAGAGAAGCCTGTCGCAGGCGCCTCCATCGAGCCGTCTTGCCAGACACACATTAAATATGGCGGACTGGAGCGCCGAGGCAAACAAAACGCGCTCCCTCCGGGGGATCGCCTTCAGCGCCTTTTCGGGGGCCGCCCCGGCCACGAGAGCGGTGAGCACGCGCCGCTCGGCCTTCCATCCCTCGGGATAAA
>JAVEPB010000200.1 GCA_030922375.1 bacterium
GGGATAGATTCTGGAGGATGCACCCGCCCGTCGAGGCGCCGACGACGTGCGCCCGCTCGACGCCGAGATGGTCGAGGACCGCGAGGGCGTCTACGGCGATCCGGGCGGTCGTGTAGTCGTCCTCGGCCTTGTCGCTCTCGCCCGATCCCCGGTGATCGAAGGAAATGCAGCGGTAGCGCTTCGAGAAGTGAGGGAACTGGAACTCCCACATCTTCGAGAGGCCGATGAGGCCGGGGATGAAGAGTATGGCGTCGGCGCCGGCTTCGCCCGCCTCGATATAGTTGATGTGGCTGTCGCCCGCCTTGATCCGCGGCATAATCTCTCCACCAAACTCGCGGGCGAAACGCCCCGCCGGTCCACCAAACTCGCGGGCGACTGTTTTATGGGCGATCGGCGTTTCTTCTTCCCCGGTCGTCCGTTCTTCTTCCGCGTCCCAGCCTTCGGCTATCCCTCCGGCGATCGACGGGAAACGCCGTCCGCATCAGCCAGCCGCGGGCCCTGGAGCGCAGGCCGGTCGTGGCGAATTCCTTGGTCATGTAGTCGGTGGCGCCGGCCTCGAAACAATCGATAATATCTTCTTCCTCGAAGCGTTTTCCGGTGACGACGATGATGGCCACGTCGTTCACGCGGGCATCCTTTTGCTCCCGGATGGCGCGGCAGACATCGAGACCGTGCAGACCGGGCAATTCGAGATCCAGGAGGATCAGGTCGGGATGCTCCTTGCAGGCGGTCTTCACCGCGTCGCGGCCGTCGAAGGCATGGATAAACTCGATTCCCTCCTCGGCCTCGAGGGTCGCCTCGAGGAGCCTCACCATCTGGCGATCATCGTCCACGATCAGGACCTTCTTCGTCCAGGAGTCCTCATTGAAGGAGAGGCGGGCGGGCTGCTCGAATTCATCGGTGGGCGATGAAACCGTATCGTCCTCGGGAAGATCGATGGCCATGTTGTCCTGGGCGGCGAAAATCTCGGGGACGTGATCGGCCCCTTCCGCGTACCGCCGCGCCTCTTCGACGAGCTTGTCCAGCGCGTCGTCATCGCGCATCGGGTCGTGATGGAAAAACGCGAGGCGCTTGACCTTGCCCGCAATCGCGTAGTCCACCACTTTCTGGAACGGGGAATGCCCCCACCCGAGCTTGGAGGGGTATTCATCAAGCGTGTATTGCGAGTCATGCACGAGCAGATCCGCCCCGCCCAGGAAATTGACGTGGCTCCGGTCCTCGTGATGAATCGGGATAGTCCCCGGAGGAGAGTCCAACGGGTGAAGCGAGTGGGGTTCGTGATCGGGGATATACACCAAGGAGGCCCCGCCCGAATCAAGGCGGTAGGCCAGCGTCAGGGAGGGATGGTTCGTGTAGCGCAGGGACACCTTGGCCCCGCCCAGCGGGAAAGTCCCCTCGCCGAGGTTCGAGAAGCGAACCGTCGCCCCAAGCGCTTCGAGGTGAATCGGAAAATAGCTGTAGGACATCTGCCCGGAGAGGGTGGTGTTCAACTGATTGCCCATCCCGCCGGGGCCGTAGATATCCCATTCGTTTCCGGGAACAAAAAGAGGAACGAAAAAAGGAAAACCCTGGATGTGGTCCCAGTGGGTGTGGGTGATGAGGATATTGCCCTTCAGGTTTTTCTTGCCCGAGGCCATCAACTCCTGACCGAGGCCGTGGACGCCGGTGCCACAGTCGAAGATATTCAGCGTTCCGTCGTCCATGACGACCTGAATGCAAGGCGTATTCCCGCCGTAGCGAAGGGTAGTCGGCCCCGGTTTCGCCAGGGACCCGCGAACGCCCCAAAACCGAACTCGCACCCTTCCTCCCTTCCCGCAATGCCTTCTCGAAGGGCCAAGAGCCCTGTTCGATCAGGCAGGATGAGACAAGCAAGCGGGAAAACAACGTTCAAGCCCCGGCCGCAATCTGTAAAACCCCATCAATCTCAATAACTAACGGCCAGGGGAACCGCATCCGCCAAGTGCAGCAATTAATACCGGGAGTTCAAACGAAAGCTTCAACTATCCCAAACGCCAGCGCTCGCCCACGGCCATCAGACGGATTTGCCCCATATTTCCGCCCGATTCCCCGACCGCCCGCCTGAGTTCGCGGGGCGGGGCGTCCACCGGCTCGTCGGTCAAATCGAACGTTCCCCAGTGCATGGGAATCATCCATCTGGCGCGAAGCTCCTTGAAAGCCCGGTAGGCCTCCCCCGGCTTCATGTGGGCATACCGCATGAACCAGCGCGGTTCGTAGGACCCGATGGGGAGCATCGCTACGTCGATGGGGCCGAATTTCCTCCCGTACTCGGCGAAGCCGTGAAAAAAACCCGAGTCACCGGCGAATAAATATTTCCGCTCGCCGGACTCGATGAGCCACCCGCACCAAAGGCTTCCGTTCCGGGCCATCCAGAAGCGGTTCGACCAGTGCTGGGCGGGAAGGCAGGTGATCTTCCATTTTCCGTGGCGCACGCTCTGCCACCAGTCGAGTTCCTCGGCCCGGCGGCCGCGCTCTCCGAACCATTTTCCCAAACCCCTGGGGACGTACCACCGGACGCTCTCGGGCAGCGCATTGGCCGTCCACTCGTTCATGTGGTCGTAGTGGTTGTGGGAAAGGACGCAAAACGCGTCCCCGGGAATTTTCTCCACCGGAAGACCGGGCGGCTGGACGCGGCCGTAAATCAGGGCGCGGGAACCAAAGTGCGGATCGGTCACGAACGTATCGGCGCCGTCCTTGACGACGAACGTGCAGTGCCCCGCCCAGGTGATCGACGCCCCTCGCTCGGGCTCTGAGAGGTAGGCGCCGTCGTTCTCGACCCGGGGCACCTCGGGCGGCCGGGCCTTTTCGGCCAGAAAGGGATTCCGGTAGTAGAACTTCCAGCGAAGAAACGAGCCGAACCGATTGGGACTCCGCCACCAGGGATTGAACCAGGCCCCGTCACCGCCGTGGGGGAGATAAAGCGAATCCGGCGAGTGGGAGACGAGCCCCTGCGCCTCGGGCGGGGGAATCTCGGAGGGCGACGGGGGCTCGAAGCCAATTCGGCCGCAACCGGCCAGCGCCGCGGCCGCGCCCACGCCCCATGCCCCCGCTTTCTTGATAAATCCCCGCCGATCGATATTTTTTTTCATTTGAAAGGAAATCTATCACACCCGGCATCGCCGGTTTTGTAACCGGCGTCACACTTCGAGAAAATACCGAATATGGCCGAGGCGACGGGGCTCGAAGCCAATTCGGCCGCAACCGGCCAGCGCCGCGGCCGCGCCCACGCCCTATGCCCCCGCTTTCTTGATAAATCCCCGCCGGTTCATCTCTTCTCCCGGTCCGCATCGCCCGTCATTTCGATCATTGCCTCCTCGGTCTAGGACCGACGCCAGAAGGGGTGGTCTTTCGTCACGGCTTTATGGACCACGGCGCGCTCTTTCATGTATTCAGGCAGGTTCGTGATGTACTCACCGTTCAGGCGCTCTCGGTACCTGGCGATGTTATAGATGATTAGCAAATCCTCTAAGGGTAAAAGTCCTGCCTCATCGCCGAACCCGGTCCAGTTTCTTGCGTGCCCTTCCGACCGGAAGAGGTTCATCCGGCTTCAGGTGTAGGGAAGGTTCTTCAGCCAATCCTTCGCCGGAACGTCAACGTAGGTGCAAATATCGCCCGGCTCGGCACGCTCAATCCTCCCGTCGCACATTTCGAGGTGCATGAGTTCGCCGCAGTCGAGGCAGGGCGCCTCGATAGTGACCGCCTTTCACGGGAATAGCCAGCTAACCGCCAGCGACTCGAATCCTCATTGCGCGAACCATTTCTGCTGCCCCTCCACCGTGATTCGGTACTGGGTGGGATAGCTGTTGAAAGGTGCGAAAGAGGCGATGTGGTCGGTGTCGGGATAGAGCCAGGAAGGGGTGCCCGCCCCCATCAGCTCGTGGAGCAGCTTCTTGCCTTCCTCGGGCGGGACGGAGAAAGCCTTGGCGATTTCCGTGAAATGCGGGGCGTGCCCACGTTCCACCATGGTCGTCAGGATGAAGTGAAACGTCCGGTCCATCATCTTTAAATCGGCCATGGGAATCTCTCCTCCCTAAGGATTACAACACCTCCGCCATCACCGCCCTGGCCTTCTCAGGCCAATCCCGAAGTCAACAACCCACCTAAGGTTTACGCGCGATGAGGCTGGCGTAGGTGATGTGGCCAAAGAACTCTCCGGCCTCGGCGCGGCGGCGGGCTTCGGCCTTGAGGGCTTCGGCGTTCTCGGTTGTGATGCGTCCCTGCGTGGCAAGAAGGTCGGCTCCTCGGTCGATGACCGTCAGCATGTAGACCGGTTCAGATGTTTCGGAATAGCCGTGGCTCCTGAAGCTTGTGACCTCAAATCCGGTTTTTCGCGCGAGGGTGGGGAAGCGGCGGATCAGCCATCTGTCATGCACACTTCCCGCGATGGTCGCATCCGCGCAAGCTTGGAGGGGGTCGAAGTCGCCAATCGATACGGTTGTAGTGGCATAGTCGCCGTCGAAAAATGCGGCCCACCCACCGGGGCGAAGGACACGGAATGCCTCAGCCACCGCTCCTTCGGGTTCTGGTACGTGACACAACAGAGTGTGCATAACCGTGGCGTCGAAAGAGGAATTATCGAAAGGCAGAGAACGGCCATCTGCTTCCTCGAAGGAGAGGTTCTCTATACCGGAGGCTTCATACCTGGCCTTCTCAAGGAAAACTGGCGATGGGTCCACTCCAACGACCTCGCCCACGCCCGGCCAGGCGGCCAGCGCACGGCTCACCGCCCCCGTCCCGCAGCCCACTTCCAGCACGCGCGCCTCTTTCGGGAATTCCACCTCTGCCCAGTAGCTATCCCGCATCGCCTTTTGCTGAGGGTCGGCGGCCCGAAGCTCCAATACATCTGCAATGCGCTCCAGCATATCATCTTCAACCTCGGTGATGATTGAGTACACGTCGGACATGGCGTCTCCTTTCCATGAATTGAATGTACATCATCTCATCTCAGTCATTGCCTCCTCAGCCTTCTCAAGCCAGAAGGTCACCTCCATCTCGCGGTACATGTCCATCGCGGTGGTGAATTTTGGTACGAACCATCAAGTGACCTCCTCAACTCCAACACATCACGCGTAGCCCGTCAGATAGTGAGCCTGAAAGGGCATGGCCAACTCATCGCCATCCTCAAACTTCGCGAGGCTTGTTTTCACGTCCTCAAGCATGGCTAGCCTTGCGCTGTCATCGCCCCCTCGGCCTTTAATCGGGAACCCTGCCTCGCACCGCCCAGGCGCGCGCGCCGAGGGTGAAGGGACCGTCCTCTCCATCAGGGAGGAACCGTTTCCGGAGCGCTTCGCGCAGCGCATCCCGGCCCTCGGGCGTTGCGCTCTCAACGTAAGCGCCCATCGGGGTAGCCCCCTGAAGGAATAGAAGCCAGTAATCGTCAAAGGAGGCGAGTTCACACTGAATCTCGAGGGTCGTCTCCTCCACGTTTTCGAGGCCCGCCGCATTCCACAGCCCTGTGAACTCCCCCTCCAAGAAAAGTCGCCGATTTTCTTCACGCCGTCTCCTGGCAGCGGGGTCCAGCTTGCCCACCTCGTCCCAAAATGTTCCGGTCAGTTCCATGCCTCCCCCGGCGTCCCAGGTGCAGGCCGCCACCGTACCGCCCGGTCGCGTCACGCGGCGCATCTCGCTCGCCGCCTTCTCCCCCTCGGGAATAAACTGAAACACAAACATGGACAAAGACTTTTCGAAGGAGGCATCCGGGTAGGGAAGCTCCTGCGCGTCTCCGACGTCGAACGCGGCGCGAGGGTCACCGCATCTCTCGCGGGCATGCTCGGTGAATGACTCCGAGGGGTCGATACCGACGACCTCCGAGGTGCGGGCGGCATCCAGCACCGCCCAGCAGAGCGCCCCGGTTCCGCAACCTACGTCGAGTACCCGCTCTCCGTCGCTAACGCCCGCGAAGTCCAGGAACAGGGGAGCCAAAAGGTCGCTCCAGCGGCCCATGGTTTTTTCGTAGGCGTCAGATTTCGAGAACATGTCGGCCATTCGTCTCTCCCTTTATCCATCAAAAGAGATCGCACTCGCCTTCATGGCGCACAGCGGCCCGCCCCGGCCTATTTCGCCGCCGCTTTTTTTGCTTCCTCGGCCTCGCGCATCCGCTTGAGCCCCATGGGGGCGGGGATGTCGGGGCGCCATTTGGCCTTATCGGGCGGCCCGGGCCACTCGTAGGGAAGATGGACGTAGGTGTTCGGACCCTCGGCCGACTCGATCAGGCCGGCCATGGCGTCGGTGACATTCCGCTGCCTCTCGCGGTCGCCCACCTCGCCGAGCTGGCGGCCGAAGGGATACTGAACAAACGCGGCGCGCGAGACGGCGACTTTTTCCGTCATCTCGGGCACGTTGCTGAGAGAGACCGTGGCGATTCCCGCCCTTTCGATTTCACGCTGAAGCAGTCCGCCGGACCGGATGCAAAGCGGTCAGACGGGTATGATGAAGGCCGCGTCCACGCCCTGGGCCTTCATGCTCTCGACCATCAGCGGGGCCGTCCGTTTAATCAGCGGATTGAAATTCGGGATATAGCCCATGATGGAGTAGAGGGTGTCGGCGAGGCGGCCGATTTTCCCCTCTTTCTCGTAGTCGCTGAAAATGTCCACCGGCCAGGCCACGTTGCGGTCCTTCGCCAGGAAACTGGTGTCGATGTGGAGGTGGCTGTACTCCACATCGTCCTGGCCCGCCGTGCGGGGAATTTCGCGGTGGGTGGGGTCGCCCCAGGTGGGCTCGGCGCGCTCCCGGTCGTAGTCGAACGACTCGTCTCCCTTGAGAAAGATCCCGGCGGTGGATACGAGCGTCACATTGCACTCCGAGAGCGGTTTGGGCAGCGGGGTCCAGGGCGTCTGGGCCGGGTCGTTGGGCCGCTGCTGGGCCAGCCGCTCGCTTTGATCGTGAAAATAATTGCTGTCAACTTTCGTGACGGGCATGCGCGTCTCCTTGAATGAGTCCGTGGGCTTGAATGAGTCCGTACGCTCGCCAGTGAAACACCGGCGCGGTTTAACTTACTTTCGAGTCAGTACGATATTATCACGAATATTTTCCGCGCCGGATGGCCTATCGGGAAAACTCACCATCCCTCGCCAGACCGCCTACTCGCCCACCGAGAGGACGAGTTTCCCCCGGGTGTGGCCCGCCTCGAGGCGCCTGTGGGCCTCGGAGATGGACTCCGCCGTCATCGGTCCCAAATCCTCCGTCATCGGCGGGGCGATATCGCCCGCCTCGAGCCAGCCGCGGATGACATCGAAGGCCTCCCGGTAGGTCCCCCAGTAGGGCCGCCCGCCGCCGCGCACCGGGGATCTCAGGAAGACGCTGTGAAACGAGGCGGACTTCGTGAAAAGGGGGCCCTTCATGGAATGAAAAAATTCGTCGATCGGCGCGCCCGGCTCGGGCGCACAGGAGACCACGTGGCCCCAGTAATCCACCACCCGGAGGCAGAGCTTTTTCATCTCCCCCCCCACCAGGTCGAACGCCGCGCGGGGGAGCCCGCCGCCGTTCACACGGACGATTTGATCCTCAAGCTCGTCGAGGGTACGTCCCGCGTAGCGGACGATGTTCCCCTCCGGAACGCCGAGGCGCTCGTGGATATAGGCCGCGCTCCGGTCGCTTCCCGCCATGGTGACGATCGGATCGGCCCCGATATGGCGAAGCATTTGTATCGCCATCGTCCCGACGCCGCCCGAGCCGCCGGCCACGAAAGCCGACTCGCCGGCCCGAAGGCGGGACTTCATCACAACGCACTCATACGCCGTGAGCGAAACCAGCGGCACCGCCGCCGCCTCGGCGAATGAAAGCCCGGCGGGTTTTTTCGCGACGAATTCGGCGGGCACCTTGACGAACTCGGCGTAGCCCTCGCCGCCGCTGTCCCCGAAACGGGGGAGGTAGGTCATCACCTCGTCACCCGGAGCGAAGCCCGCCACCCCGCCCCCCACGGCTTCAACTATGCCGGCGGCGTCCCGCCCCAGAAGCATGGGAAGCGCCCCGCCGCTCGCCCCTGATCGGGCCTTATAGTCGGTGGGGTTCACCGAGATCGTCCGGGTCCGTATCTTGACCTCCCCCTCGCCCGCCTCGGGCTCGGGCCAATCCCGGTCCTCCAGGTTTTCGGTGCCGCCAAACGCCTTGAGCAAGACCGCCCTCATTTCAACCTTCCTTTCAATTGTTAAAATCCATCCGGCCCTAGATCATCCAGACGCCGCCGTCGAGGCTGAGGGATTGTCCCGTCATGCTCTTCGATTCGTCGCTGGCGAGATAGACCGCGAGCATGCCGATTTCCTCGGCCGTTTGATCGTGGCCGAGCGGAGCGAGGGACTTCACGATCTGCTCGTAAATCTCGCGGGAGGAAAGATCTTTCCACTCCTCTTTCTGGGTGGACATCAACACGCCGTGCCCGAACTCCCAGATCGGAGAAAAAAGAAAACCGGGGTTGATGGCGTTTACGTTCACGTCGTGGGGAGCCATCTCCTTGGCAATCGACTGCGTAAAGGAGATGAGCGCCGCCTTCGAGGCGCTGTAGTGAGGGAGATTCTCGTTTGCCCGGCGGCCCGCCAGCGAGGCGAGGTTGATGATTTTTCCGTACTTGCGCTCCCGCATGTGGGGAACGACCGCCCGGGTCATGAGAAAAACGCTGGTCAGGTTCACCGCCATCATGTCGTTCCACTCCTCGAGCGTGAGGCGCTCCAGCGGGTTGGCGAACATCCGGGAGGCTCTTCCGTGGGCGTTGACCAGAATATCCACCTGCCCGAGCCGGCTGATCGCCTCGGCGTATACCCTTTCGACTTCATCCTCCTTCGTCAGGTCCGCGCCGATTGGGAAGGCTTCCCCTCCCGCCGCGGCCACCTCGTCGGCCCCCTTTTGCGCCGCCTCCTCCCGGAGATCGACCAGAAGCGAGCGCGCCCCCTCTTTCGCGAAGCAGCAGGCCAT
>JAVEPB010000201.1 GCA_030922375.1 bacterium
GGCAAGGCCCCCGATGCCCATCTCATGCGGCCGGAGGTCATTGCCGCGCTGCGGGAAACCGATCTGTTTATCGAGGAGGATGAGACATGAGCGCTACTTGCGGAGTGGCTGGAAGCCGATGCTCCAGACATTTTGGCGTGAGTATGGAATCGGGGGCAGGGGCATGACCATGAATTTCTATGAAACCTACATACGTGAGGCCGATAAGACAAAAGGGGAGATGATCGACCATACCTACCGGATCGAAAACAAGAACTCCCTATTCGATCCGAAGCTGCGTGAGAAATTTTTGATTTTTCATCATGTAAGTCGCACTGGGGGCGTGCCTATCAACGACGTTTTTTTCAGGATGCAGGAGGAGACTGGCATCCCTCTGATTATTCCAGACCAGGACCAGGCCTTCTCCGACAATCCGCCATGGAAAGGAAGGCAAGCCCCTTTGGTAATTACCGCGCACCACACTTTCGGCCTTCATGAACGAATCCCCGAGCCTACGGCCTATTTCACAATGATGCGCAACCCCTATGCTTACTTTCTCGCCAATATTTTGATACGCAATAAAGATTATAAATATCCGGGGGATCACTTGGGTGAAATCTGGTCTAACTTAGAACGGAAGATCGATGAAATTAGAGAAAGAATAGGGCATTGCAATCTCCAGACCTATGAGCATGCCACTTATTTCAAGGAACACCCCCACGCACTTTCTCTTCGCGATCTGAAGGTCATGACGCCGGAAAAACTTTCCGAAATTTCAGTTCAAAATCTGGAAGGCACCCGGCCGGAAAACCTTTTCGCAAAGGCCACCCGAAACGTGGACTCAATGTTTTTCTTCGTCGGCATCACGGAACTGTTCGAAGAAAGTCTCTTCATACTGTTCGA
This sequence comes from bacterium, assembly GCA_030922375.1. GTDB lineage: Bacteria > UBA8248 > UBA8248 > UBA8248 > UBA8248 > UBA8248. The sequence continues at coordinate 883 of JAVEPB010000201.1, forward strand.
TATGATGGGCATTCAAAAAACACTGATGTGGCGCCCAGCGCTTTACAGCTATTGGCGGCCGGGTAAGGATGAGATGCCGATGCATATATTCAAGAAGATGTCGGCCCTGCTTGAGGCAGATTTGGAACTTTATCACCGCAACCGGCAGGTGTTGGAGGGCATGCTTGCCGCGGCTGATTTTGGCGAGGAGTTGATTCGTTACAAGCAACATGCTCGCAACCCTTATGGCCGCCTTTATTGCGAACTCTCGGAAAGGTTTGAAATGGCTGCCAAAACTTTCGGCTTTTTTTCAGACGTTGTGGAGAACGAATTCCAGCATTCGCAATCCGTGATCAGGAATATCGGGGAGATATCAAGAGATTTCGAGGAGATACGCGCGGAACGTCTGGAGAAACAGAACGTACTGAAACCTGGCTTCAGGCAACGTTTATTTGAGCGGTTGATGGCTGTCGTCTGCGGGATCAAGGCAAGGATAGCCCGGATATGTGGAAGACACCCTCCGCAGATATGATTGCAATCTCATTGCCTCCGCGCTGCGGGGAACACAGAAGTTCTTATCTATGAATTTTTTTATTTTTGCTTGGCAGAACTGTGACCTGAACGGGGCCCCAGCCTGGAATCGATCAGATAACGTTGATTGTAACGGGTGGCCTTTAAAGGCGGCGAGGTAAGGATAGAGATCACACCAACAGCTCGTCGTATTTGGCGTACACCTCGTCCAAATCGCCCATCAGTTCGATCTTGCCGTTATGCAGCAGCACGGCGCGGGTGCAGAACTTGCGCATAAGCCGTTCCGAATGGGTGGTGAGCACAAGCAGGCTGGATTGAGACAGGAATCTGTCGAGCCTTTCCTGGGTTTTTTCATAAAAGGCGGCATCGCCCGCCCCCAAGGCCTCGTCGATGAGGACGATATCGGCGGGCCTCGCCGTGGCGATACCAAAGGCCAACCGCATGAGCATGCCCGAGGAATAGGTACGCACCGGCAAGGTCAGATAGTCTCCCAGTTCGCTGAACTCTTCTATATCTGGAACCGTGGCGGTGATCTCATCGTTTGTTAGACCTAAAAGACGGCCCATCATGTGGATATTTTCATAACCGGTGGCGTCCATTTCCATGCCCAGCGAAATATTGAATATGGGTGTCACCCGGCCGAAGGCTTCCACCGTGCCGTCGGTGGGGGGATAGATCCCCGACAGCACCCGAAGCAACGTGGTCTTGCCGGCGCCGTTATGGCCCACCAGACCCAGCCGCTCGCCTTGCTCGATATCAAGCGAAATA
>JAVEPB010000202.1 GCA_030922375.1 bacterium
TAATAATGCGAGCGCCCATATTAATTACATGGCCCTCCCTCCGAATGAGAACAGGAGCGGACTGTCATGTCGGATGAAATCCTTCCTCTTCACCCATCCGCGAGAAAAGCTTGGGCGCCGGTCAGAAGGACCTGGGCAAAAGAGGCCCGCCTCTGGCGGTTCGGGATTCAGGCGCTCGTGCTTTTCTTCATCACCTGGATCGCCCTGGGTCACCAATGGTTGGGCGGCGGGCCCAAGGGAGTCCCTTCGATAGAGGCCTATTGCCCGTTCGGGGCCGTCGAGGGTCTTTATCAATGGATTGTCACCGGGACATTCATGCAGCGGGTGCAACCGAGCACGTTTGTGGTTCTCGCGGCCCTGATAGGGGTGACGATACTGACGCGCAAGGCGTTTTGCAGCTGGATATGTCCGTTTGGCACGATTCAGGAGTGGATTGGAAAAGCGGGCAAGAAGATTCTGGGCAAGCACTATAACCCGACAGGAAGTTGGGACCGGAGGCTACGCTACCTCAAATACGGCGTGCTCGCGCTCATCGTCGCCACCACCTGGACGACCGGTTCGATGGTGTTCAGGGAATACGACCCCTTCCTGGCCTTTTTCCATTTCGGCGAGAACTTGGCCGACCACTGGATCGGTTACGCGATCCTCTTGACCGTTCTCATCGGCTCGCTGGTTATTGAGCGCTTCTGGTGCCGGTATTTGTGTCCCCTCGGCGCGGTGATCGGAATTGCCGGCAAGGCGGGCGGGCTGGGCGTCGTTCGCAATGACGCGACCTGCACGCTTTGCGACGCCTGCGACAAGGTGTGCCCGATGAAGGCCGAACCCATGGTGCAGGAGACGGTCACTTCGGCCGAGTGCCTTCAGTGCTTGGAATGTGTGAGCGTCTGCCCCGAGCCCGACACGCTCAGGCTCAGGCTACTGGGCAAAACGGTTCGCCCGGCGGTGTTCGCTGTCGCCGTGTTCGCGGTTTTCTTCGGTGTCTTGGGCGCGGGCCGAGCGACGGGCCTCTGGGTCACGGTGGGGCAGGCGAGGGCGACGGATCTGTACGGCAAACTCGACCCCGCCGGAATTCGCGGCTACATGAACGTCGAGGAAATCTCCAGCGCATACGGTTTTCCGGTCGAGCGGTTGATGAAAAAATCCGGACTCCCCGGGCGCGTCGATCCCAAGACGCCCATCAAGAAGATCGCCGGGAAGTACGAGCTTGAGTTCGACCCCCACGTTTTCCGCGACGTGGTGGCAGCTCTACTCAAGGAAAAGGGCGTCTCCGCGACCGGCGTTGGTGCAAATAAATCTAAAACGGTCGCTCCGCCCCCGGTTCAGATCGCCGCGGCGCAGCCCCTCGATCCCGATAAGATTCTCGGCACCTGGACACTCGATGAACTTGTCAGGAAGAGCGGTATTCCGAAAAACAAATTCGCCGAGGCCGTCGGTTTTTCTCCGAAAACATCGGGGGAGAAGAAAATTCGCGACATTGCCCAGATTCTCGGCAAACACGTCGAGCATTTTCGCGAAATCGTCCGGCAGAGGACGCATATCCCCAAAATGCCCGGCCTCAAGGCCGAGCAGATACGCGGCTATTGGACGCTTCGCGAACTAATCCTCAAGAGCGGGATTTCCAAGGATACATTCGCAAGGAAAATCGGTTTCCCGCAGGACACCCCTGAGGATAAACAACTCAGGGACATCGTTCAGCCGATGAGCAAGGAAGTCGAGGTCTTTCGAGGCGTGGTGAGGAAGGTTGAGAAAAATCGGAAATGACCGGCGGGAATTCACCGCATCTGAAATGAAGAGCAACGGATGAACTCAACTATCGCCATATGGAGGAATTCAACATGGCAGTTCAAAGCAAGACATTCAAATACAAGACCCGGGTCAAGTGGGATGAAGCGAGGATGGGCTCTCTTTCCTGTGACGATAAGCCCGGTATAAAAGTGGCGACGCCGCCCGAGTTCAAGGGACACGCCGGAATCTGGTCGCCCGAGGATCTTTTCGTGGCGGCGCTGAGCAGTTGTTTCATGACGACGTTTCTGGGAACGGCGGAGTGGAAGGGACTCGAGTTTGTCTCGTTCGAGTGCGATGCCGAAGGAACGCTCGCCCGGCCGGACAAGGAGTTTCTCTTCACCCACGCCATCCTTCGGCCGAGGGTGATCCTTCCCCCGGATGGAGACGAGGAACTGGCCCGCTGGTGCCTGGAATTCGCTGAAAACGATTGTCTCATTGCGCATTCCATCGGCACGAAGATTTCGATGGAGCCGGAAATCATCTTGGAAGCGCCCGAAATGATGCAGTTGTAGGGAAAACGGAATGAACAGAGAGGATAAGATTGTGAAAAATTTCAAAAAATTCGGGCCTGGGGTCCTCCAGGCCCTCGTTCTCGTGATCATTATCCTCGTTCTTGCGGTTGTGTCGAATCGTATGTGGGGCGGAAAACCAGAGAAGATCGAACTTCCGGTCAAATTGACTCTTCGGATGGAAATGCCTCTTCCTGAGGTGGCCGCCGTGAATGGCTTGTCCAGGGAGGTTCTTCAGAAGGCCTTCGCCCTCCAGCCCGGCGAGGCGCGGGGCATGACCTTGGGTGATACCGGCGTGAGTTTGAAGACGGCGGAGGAACGTCTTCGAAAGGCACATGCTCTTAGCGAGCAACATGGTTCGAAGAACTGGATAAAGATTTTTTCGAAATTCACGCTCTGGTTGATTTTTCTTCCCGTCGCTTTTTATCTGGTTCGTCGAAAGAAAATGACACCAAAGGTCCGAAAAGGAATGCTCGCCGCCTCTTTGCTTATATTTGGTGTTGCGCTTGGTTCGGAGCCCAATCCGATGGGTACGATCAAGGACACCGTCACGCTTTTGGGAATTTCGGGAGTCATCTTGGTGTGCTCCCCGGATCCTGACCCAGCCCAACTGCGACTTTTCTGGCAAAATCACCCTAACCAGAGGAGAGATTTGCCATGAAGAGGAAGCGCTTTACCGAAGAGCAGATAGCCCTGACCCTGAGACAAGCTGAATCGGG
>JAVEPB010000203.1 GCA_030922375.1 bacterium
GGCCACATAGTTCATTAGGATATCGTCCGCCGGCACCTGAGACGAAAGAACCATGGCCTCCGGGCTTCGCTCCGCTTCGCCCTGCGGCCATGGTTCCAGAACTCTAAGAGAAGGTGGTATCACTAACGGGGGCAGGTCACCTCTATGTCCCGGGAAGAATATACCTCAACATAGAATCCACACCCGGGAACAAGTGCGCGGTTGTTCATAACGATGACAAGGTTCCGAATTTCGGAAGCCCCGTCGCCATCGCCACCGATGCCGGAGTTATCTTCCCCGAACTGCCGGATCCGGCCCCGGCGCTCGTGTTGAATCCGCTCGTTTCTCCTGGCGGTCTGGGTTCACTATCGCTTGATTTTGTTTGCTTCGAATAGCTGAAACGCTCCCCCCTTGGATGCTTTATCCGAGGGGGGATTTTTTTCGCTGATCTTCAAACCCAGACATCCTCCCGTAACCTTCCGCCTATAGTTTCACCATTCCCCCAAAGGCAACCAATCAGACAGAACGCTGCCGAACCACACCCCCCCGCCTTGGGTAGAAATTTTTGCTACAATGGCCTCATCCACACGGAACGCCGCCGGCGCGGGAAACCCGTGCCGGGCGCAAACTCCGCCGTGCGCTAGCACCACCAACCGGGAAACCACACTGTGAAACACATCATCATCGGGACGGCCGGGCACATCGACCACGGGAAGACCTCGCTCGTGCGCGCGCTGACGGGGACGGACACCGACCGGCTCAAGGAGGAAAAGGAGCGCGGCATCACGATAGAGCTGGGCTTCGCGCGGCTCGATCTGGGCGAGATGAGCGCCGGGATCGTGGACGTGCCCGGTCACGAGCGGTTCGTGAAGAACATGCTCGCCGGTGCGGGAGGAATCGACATCGTCGCGCTCGTCATCGCGGCGGACGAGGGGGTGATGCCCCAGACGCGGGAGCATCTGGCGATTTGCCGGCTGTTGGGAGTAAAGACCGGGCTCGTCGCGCTGACGAAGACCGACCTCGTCGAGGCGGACTGGATAGAGTTGGTGACGGACGATCTGGCGGATTTCGTCGCGGGGACTTTTTTGGAAGGACAGCCGGTGGTGCCGGTGTCCTCCGAGACCGGAGAAGGGCTGGACCGGCTTAGAGAAGAACTCGCCCGGCTCGCCGAGGGGGCCGCCGCCAGGAGCGGCCGGGGGATTTTCAGGCTGCCCATCGACCGGGTGTTCACGATGCGGGGGTTCGGGGCGGTGGTGACGGGGACGCTCTTCAGCGGGGCCGTGAAGGTGGGCGACCGGGTTCAGCTCTTCCCGGGGGCGGCGGAGGCGCGGGTGCGCGGGCTTCAGGTCCACGGCGAGGCGGTCGAGGAGGCCGCCGCCGGGACGCGCACGGCGGTGAACCTCCAGGGCGTGGAGCGGATGGAGATCGAGCGCGGGGATGTCCTCGGGCGGGCGGGGGAGCTCAAGAGCACCTACATGCTCGACGTGCGCCTCGAACACATCGCCGACGCGCCCCGGCCGCTCAAGCAGCGCGCCCGGGTGCGCTTCCACACCGGCACCTCGGAGGTCATGGGCCGGGTCTCGCTGATCGGGGCCGAGGAGATCGAGCCGGGCGGGGAGTGCTTCGCGCAGATACGCCTCGAGGCGCCTGTGGCCGTCCTGCCGAGAGACCGCTTCGTCATCAGGAGCTATTCGCCCGTCGTCACCATCGGCGGGGGGGAGATACTCGACGTCGCTCCCAAAAAACACCGCCGCCTCCGCGCCTCCTCGATGGAGCGCTTCGAGGCGCTGGGCGCGGCGGACGAGGCGGGCCGGCTCAAAATCCTCTTGGGCGAAGCGGGTGTGAACGGAGCCGACACCCCCGCCCTCACCGGGCGGCTGACGCTCACCTCGGGTGAAATCCGCTCCGGGCTCTCCCAGCTTACCCAGAAGGGCGGGGCGGTGACCGTCGAGGCCGACTCGGGGCTCTCTCTCACGAGCGGACATTTCGACGCCCTCCAGAAATCGATCGCGGAATTTCTCGCCGGGTACCACAAGGCGAACCCGCTGCGCCCCGGCGCTCCGAAGGAAGAGGTCCGCGGCAAGGGCGGGGGCGCGGGCGAGCGGGTCTTCAACGCGGCGCTCGGCGCGCTGACCGGGGCGGGGACGGTGGCCGAGGAGGGAGGACTGGTCCGCCTCGCCTCCCACAAGGTGAAAGTCGGGGCCGATCTGGCGAAGGTGAAGTCCAAGCTCGAGGGGTTTTTCAGGGCGGCGAACTTTCAGCCCCCCGTCTTAAAGGAGGTGTTCGGGGCGGCGGGGACCCCCGGCGACTCGGGCAAGGAGGCGCTTCAGGTCCTCGTGGACGAAGGCGCGCTCATCCGGCTCAAGGAGGACCTCATCTATCACCGCGAGGCGGTTGAGGCGGCGCGCGCGCGTCTCGAGGGCTTTCTGAGCGACCGGGAGGACATCTCGGCGTCCGAGTTTCGCGACCTGCTCGGCATCACGCGGAAACACGCGATCCCGCTGCTTGAGTATTTCGACACCGCGCGGATCACATTCCGGGTCGGGGACAAGCGCGTGCTGCGCTCCCGGCCCGGCGCGAATTAAACGCCCGATTGGGGCCAGTTATTCTTCTTATTCTTTAAGCGACGGGAGAAATCATCTTGGCTATCGACGCGGCGGCTATCCGCCGGCTGCGGGGACGAATCCCCGCGATGAAGGGGCAGGTCTACGTCAACTGGGGGGGCAGCGGCCCCTCGCCGACCGAGGTGCTCCGCGAGGTGGACCGTTTCCTCAAGCGCGAGTCGCGGCTGGGGCCGTTTCACCCGCTGCTCCGGGAGGAATCGAAGGCGGCGATGGGGGCGCTCCGCCTTGAGGTCTCGAAACTCCTCGGCGCGCGCGAGGAGGAGATCGCCCTCGTGGACAACACCACCTCGGGGGTCAACATCGCCGCCGCGGGGGTCGAGTGGAAACCGGGGGACGAGGCCATCGTCACCGACCTCGAGCATCCGGGCGGCTACCTGCCCTGGCTGATGTGGCGCGAGCGCAGGGGGCGGATCAAGGTGCGACTCCTCGAAACGGGCGCGTCGGACGAGGCGCTTCTCTCGAACCTCGCCGCCATGATCACCACGAGGACCCGCGCCGTCTGCGTGAGTCACATCGCCTGGCTCACCGGGCGCCGCCTCCCGCTCCGCGAGATCGGCCGCCTCTGCCGAAAGGCCGGGGCGCTGCTCGTGGTGGACGGGGCGCAGTCGGTCGGCCAGATCCCCATCGACGTGAAAAAATGCCTGGCCGACGTCTACACCGTCTCCGGGCAAAAATGGCTCATGGGGCCTCAGGGCACCGGGGCGGTGTTCGTGCGAAACGGCCTCCGGAAAAAAATCAGGGAGTCCGCGATTGGCTACCGCTCCGCCGCCGCCCGGAGCCTGTCCAAGCTCGCCTACACCCCAGAGCGGGGCGCGATCCGCTTCGAGGTCGCCACCATCAGCCCGGCGCTTTACTCGGGCCTCCGCGTGGCGGTGGAGACCTGCCGCCGGAGCGGCCCCGCCGGCATCGAGCGCAGGGTCCGGCGGCTGGCGAACCGGCTGCTCAAGCGGCTCCGGAGCGAACCCGGAATCGAGGTGCTCACCCCGCCCGGCCCGGCCCAATCGGGTCTCGTCTCGTTCCGCGCCCCGGGGCTGACCGCGGAGGAAACCGCCGGGAGGCTGCTGAAAAAGCACAGGGTCGTCCTCCGGTCGGTGGATTCGGTCCCGCCCGCCGTCCGCGCCTCGATCCACTACCTCAACACCGAGGCCGAGATCGACCGCATCGCCGGCGGAGCGGCGGACCTCGCCGCCGTGGCGCGAAAAAAGACGGGGGGCTGAAACCGGATTTCGAAAGAGGAAAAACCCCTTGAGCCGTTTTTTTAGCGGGGACGAGGAAAAACTCCTTGAGCCGTTTTTCCTATTTCGCGGACAAAAAAAGGCGGCGGGAGTCTCCTCCCGCCGCCCGGATGTTTCCGGTTCGTGATTCTAGCCGCCGAAGGTGGCGTCCATCGTCGTGTCGCCCTTCACATCGACTTTCATCGTCTTCGTTCCGAGTTTTTCATGCCAAATCTCGACGGTGTAGGAGCCGTCCGGCACCCCGCCGATCTTGAATTTGCCGCCGTCCCCCGAGACCGCGACGAACGGCGTCTTCGTCGAGACGATCCAGCCCGTCATCCAGTCGTGCACGTCGCAGGTGACCTTGACGATGCCCGGCTTCTTGAAATATCGCTTCGACATCCTGAGCTTTTTCTTGAACTTCGGCTGGGCGATGTTGGCGACGGAGTTTTTCGTTTTCCCGGGGCGGGTGTGGACGTTGTGGAGAATCTTGTCGCTGTTCAGCACGATGAGCTTCGTGCCGGCCTTCATC
>JAVEPB010000204.1 GCA_030922375.1 bacterium
ATCATCGACGCCGTCCGGGCGGTGGCCGAGGGCCGGACCGCGCCGGACCCCGGGGCCGGGGTCGAGATCGTCAGGACCTACGAAGAATGAGGCCCCGAAAGAGAGGTGGATGATATGAAGACCATGATCGAACACGTGGCCCTGCGCGTCACCGACCTGGACCGATCCATTGCCTTCTACCGCGCGGTCATGGGCTTTAAGCCCGTCTGCCGGCGCATGGTCGGCGACGGTGCGATCGAGCAGGTGGTCTTTCGCGTGGGGGAGGATGTCCTCGTCCTTTTCCACAGCAAGGGAGACATCGAGAAAGCCGGCGACAAGCCCTCGGTGGTGTCCGAGAATTTACAGAAAAAAGCGGACCAGAAGTGGACCGGCGGGATGGATCATGTGGCCTTCTCGTTCGATGAGCCGGAATACGAGGCGATCCTCCGGCGAGTGGTGGAGAACGGCTATGAAATTCACCGGGGTCCGGAGCGGAACCTTGGCGCCTTCGGCATCGGTTACGCGAGCTATTTCTACGACCCGGACCATATCGAGATCGAGATCAAGCGCTACGAAGATCCCCCCGAGCAGCCCGGCGAAGATTGGTTCGAAACGGGGGAGATATACGGCCAGTAGGCGCTAGGCCCCCGGCCCCGAGACCAGCCAGGCCCTGGCGGCGGCCTCGATGACGCGGAGTGCGCCCGGCCCGCCCATCTCCTCGCCCTTCTCGAAGTCCTCCTCGTTGTTTCCCATCTGGTTGGTCACGTGCGCGAAGCAGACGGCCGGCTTCCCGCGCGCCCGAGAAAAAGCGTAAAGAGCGGCTGCCTCCATCTCGACGGCCAGTATCCCCGCGCTCCGGCAGTGGGTGATGGCCGTCTCGGTCTCGCGGAAGGGTGCGTCCGTCGTCCAGGTGGCCCCGCGCTCGACCGCGTCGGGGATTTCCGCGAAAGCGTCCTTCAGGATTGAGAGCACCTCGCCCGGAATTTCGCTGTACTCCGAGGGCGGGAGGTAGTGGTAGCTCGTCCCCTCGTCGCGGAGCGATTTTTCAATCAGCACGAAGTAGGGCGGTTTCCGGATGGGCAGAATCTGGCCCGACGAGGTCATGCTGATGAGGAACTCACAGCCCGAGGCGAACATTTCCTCGGCGATGAGGACCGCGAAGGAGGCCCCCACCGCGCAGCCGACGATGCCCAGGCGCAGGTCCCCGAGGGAGAAATCGTAGAGATCGGTGTGGTAGCAGGCCCAGCTTTCGTTGCGGACGGCCTCGCCCGTTCGCTTCAGGTGGCGGAGGATGTCCCCGTCCGGATCGAGGAGGCAAATTTCGGGGACGCTCCCCTCGGGGATAGCGAGCTGTCGCCTCGCCTCGCGCATCAGGTTCCTCGGGTCGAAAACCGAGGGTTCTTGTGCGTTTTTCCGGGATAGAATCGGTGGTTCGCCGGCGCTGGACATGGCCGGAGTGTAGTCAACTCTCCACGGCGGGTAAACTGGCCACCAAATTTTGGGGTTGCGCCGTGTTATTCTTTTCGCTGAAGATTTATCGAAGCCGGACGGCGCTGCCGATTGAGGCGAAAGAAAAATGACCCTTGGAAACGAAAGCGATAATCCCTCGGACGCGAGCCCCACCTATCCCCTCGGGGCGCGAATTCCCCGGACCGACGGTCCCGAGAAGGCGGCGGGAGAGGCCCGCTTCGGCGCGGACGAGGGGCTGCCTGGCATGCTCACCGGGCGGTTGCTCCTGAGCCCGCACCCCCACGCCCTGATCCGGCGGATCGACACCCGGCGCGCCCGGGCGCTGCCGGGCGTCCACGCGGTGGTGACGGACGAAGACACGCCACAGGTTCGTCTCGGGCGCTTCGTCGAGGACGAAACGCTTTTCGCCCGCGGGAGGGTGCGCTTCCGGGGCGAGCGGGTGGCCGCGGTCGCGGCGGTGGACGGCGATGTGGCCGAGGAGGCCCTTTCGCTCATCCGGGTGGAGTACGAGCCGCTTCCCGCCGTTTTCGACATGGACGCCGCCCTCGCCGAGGGCGCGCCGATCATCCACCCCGATCTCGGGAGCTACAAATCTTTCCGGGGGAACATTCGCTCGGGGAACATGCCGTGCCTCATCCGGATCAACAGCGGCGACGCCGAGGCCGCCCTGGGCCGGGCGGACCATGTTTTCGAGGACACCTACGAGACCCAGCTCATGCACGCCGGTTACCTCGAGCCCCGCGCCTGCCTCGCCGACCCGTCGGGCGGCGGGAACTACACCGTATGGACGCCCTCTCAGGCGGTGTTCGCCGTCCGCTCCTTCATCGCCGAGGCGCTCGGTATTAGCCTCTCGCGCCTCCGCGTGATCTGCACCCATGTGGGGGGAGGCTTCGGCGGCAAGACGACCCAGCTGCTCGAGGTGGTGACCGTCCTGCTCGCGTCGAAGGCGGACCGGCCCGTGCAGATTGTCCTGGACCGGGAGGAGGACACGCTGACGAGCCACCCTCGGCACCCCTTCCGGTTCCGCCTTGAGACCGGTGTCAGCTCGGAGGGGAAACTCCTCGCCCGCCGGGCCGAGATCATCGGAGACACGGGCGCCTTCGCCACCTCGGGGCCCAACGTGCTCGGGCGGACAACCTACTCCATCAGCGGCCCCTACCGGATGGAGCATGTTTCAATCGAAGCGAAGCTCGCCTACACGAACAATCTTCCCAGCGGCTCGGTCCGCGGGCTCGGGGCGCCCCAGGCGGCCTACGCCTGCGAGGTCCAGGTAGACCGGATCGCCCGCGAGTTGGGGATCGACCCCATCGAGTTCCGTCTCAGGAACGCCTTCCGCGAGGGGGACTCCGACTCGGTTGGCGCGAGGATGTACGCCGTCAGCCTGGAGGACACCCTGCGCCGGGCGGCCGGGGCGCTTGACTGGGCGGGCCGGAAAAAAGAGAGCGGTGAGGGCTACGGGGTCGCCTGCTCACGCTTTCCGACGGGCGGGGGACCCTCCGGCGCCACCCTCCGCGCCAACGAGGACGGCACCCTCATCGTCGCCGTGGGAGGGAGCGATCTGGGCACGGGACTCAACACGATCGCCGCCCAGCTGGTGGCGGCCGAGATGGGGGTTGACCTCTCGCGGGTGTCGGTGATCAGCGCCGACACCGCCTCGACGCCATACGACCGGATCACCGGCGGAAGCCGAACCACCTACAACGCCGGACAGGCCATCCGCCTCGCGGCCGACGATATGAAGGCGCAGCTCATCCGCGAGGCAGCCGAGGCGATGGAGGTCGCGCCCGTGGACCTGGAATACTCGGGCGGCGGCGTCCGTGCCCAGGCCGATCCCGGCCGGCGGCTCTCCCTCAAGGAGCTGGTCGCCCGCGCCTACAGCGCAGGCGAAGGCCCCCCCATCGGAAGCGGCTCGTTCAGGGGCCTGAACCCGCCCCACGACGCTTCCACCGTCGAAGGACATCCCGAGCCGGCCCGCTCGGCCCCCCAGTTCGCCACCCAGATCGCCCACGTGCGCGTGGACCCCGACACGGGGGAGGTCGATGTGCTCCGCTTCATCAACGCCCAGGACGTGGGATTCGCCTTCAACCCGCTTCAGCTCGAGGGCCAGATGGAGGGCGGTGTGGTCCAGGGGCTGGGGTATGCCCTTTCAGAGGAACTCGCCGCGAAAAGCGGGACTATCGAGGCGCCCGGGCTCGAGCACATGCTCATGCCGACCGCGATGGACATCGGCGCGGTGGAGAGTCTCATCGTCGAGAAAAACGCGGCCGACGGCCCCTACGGCGCAAAGGGGGCGGGGGAGACGCCCATCGTTCCGACCGCCGCCGCCGTTGCGAACGCGATCGCCGACGCGACGGGCGCCTACGTAGCGGAGCTACCCGTCACCCCGGAGCGTGTGCTCCGCGCCATGCGAGAGAAAACCACGCGAGAAAAAAAAGGAAGCTGACGAATGGCGGCGGGAATGCGGATAGACTGGATTGCCCGCGAACCGGGGATCGACTCCATCGAGTTCCGGCTCAGGAACGCCTTCCGTGAAGGGCACCTCGACCGGGCGCGGGCTGCTTTTTAAAAAGACCCTCCCGGTCCGTACCTTCGCTTGCCGCGGCGCTTGTCCTCGAGGATTCTGTCGAGCCGGTCCACCGACCGCTGGTCGGGCATGATCGAGCCGCGCATGTCGATGTTGTTGTTCGTCGTCCCGCCGAGGCCGGCGGCCTTCATC
>JAVEPB010000205.1 GCA_030922375.1 bacterium
CGGCTCAGGGCGCCGGATGGATGCCCCTGGGATCGGGAGCAAGACCACAACACCCTCAAACCCTACCTCATAGAAGAAGCCTACGAAGTCATCGAGGCGATAGACTCGGGGAACTTGGAAAAACTGCGCGAAGAGCTGGGCGATCTGCTCCTTCAGGTTATTTTCCATTGCCAGCTTGCCGAGGAAAGGGGGGATTTCGACGCCTTCGGTGTCGCGGGGGAGTTGGCCGATAAAATGATTGAGCGGCATCCCCATGTTTTCGGTGATGACATGGCCGACACCACCGGGGAAGTTCTCCGAAACTGGGAGGTTTCCAAGCGAAAGGTGCGTACCGATAAAGGCGAGAGCAATGGGGTCCCATCGATTCTCGACGGTGTCCCGGCGGCGATGCCGGCTCTCCAGCGCTCCGAACGCCTCCAGAATAAAGCCGCCCGCGTCGGGTTCGACTGGCCTGACGCGGGGGGAGCCGCGAAAAAAATCGATGAGGAGTGGGATGAGCTCAAAGCGGCCGTGGAGGGCGGCGATCAAGCGGCCATCGCGGCGGAAATGGGTGATTTTCTATTCGCGGCGGTCAACTACTCGCGCAAACTCGGAATCAACGCCGAGTCCTCGGCCCGCTCCTCCATCGATCGCTTTATCTCCCGCTTTCACCGAATGGAATCGGAGCTTCGCGCCCGCGGCCTCAGCCCCGAAGATGTTCCGCTCGAAGAGCTTGACCGCCTATGGAATGAAGCCAAAAAACACGGGGCAGAAAATCTCGAATGACCCGGCGACCTCCAAAGCGACCTAAAACCCATCCCCAGCGCGCCCGCATGAAAACCAGACCCGAAACCGGCCTGTTCCCGGACACCGGAGGCACGCTTGTCGGCACGGTTGAACGAATCCGGTTTCGGGCGGAGGACACGGGCTACACCGTACTTGTCGTACAGCCCGACGGCGATTTTCCGGCGGTCGCGGTCGTGGGTCATCTGAGTAGCATCAACGAAGGCGAGCGGGTCGAGTTCGAGGGGGAATGGAAGGAGCACCCCCGTTTCGGAAGGCAGTTCCAGGCCGCCATATCAAAGCCCATCATCCCCACCACGGCCGAGGGGATCGAGAAATTCCTGGCCTCGGGCACGGTCAAGAACATCGGCCCCGCCCTCGCGAAGCGCATCGTCACCCAATTCGGCGAGGAATCCCTCGACATCATCGAAAACGAACCGCGCCGCCTTTTGGAAATTCACGGGCTCGGAGAGAAAAAACTCGTCGGCCTCGTTGAAAGCTGGAAGAGCCAAAGCGAGGTCAAGGAGGTGATGCTCTTCCTCCAGGAACACGACGTTCCCCTTCATATGGCGGAGAAAATCTATCGCGCCTACGGATCGGCGGCGACCCGGATTCTCCGGGAAGACCCTTACCGCCTCGCAACCGATATTTACGGAGTCGGGTTCCGTACGGCAGACCGGATAGCCCAAAAACTGGGGGTGCCCTTCGACTCTCCCAGCCGCTGCGCCGCGGGGGCGGTTTATGTCCTCAACCAGCTCGGCGAGACCGACGGGCACGTATTTGTTCCTCATGACGTGCTTCTTGAGCGGGCCTCCGATATCCTCGAGGTCCCAGGCGAACTGGTCGCAAGAGCGGTCGAAACGCTTCAAAAGACCGGCGGCGTCATCATCGAAAATATCGGCTCTCCAACCGGCGGAGAGAACACTCCGGAAAATAAAACCAGCCAAAGTGCGGTTTACGCCCAGCCCTATTACGCAGCCGAGACCGAGGTCGCCCGCAGGCTTTCCGCGCTAATGGGCGCCGCCCGGGATGAGGCCCGCCTGGAGGCCGCCGTGCGGGGAAAAGGCGCCGAGGGCGGTACCCTTCGCGAGAAACTGGCGTCGCTTTCCCGGCGCGCCCTGAAGGGGGGGATGGCGACGGAGGATCAGGGACGCGCTATCGAAGGGGCGCTTACCGAGAAGGTGCTTATTGTGACAGGGGGGCCGGGCACCGGCAAAACGACGATCATCGAGGCCGTCACCCGGCTATATCGCCAACTCGGTCTTCAGGTCGTCCTCGGCGCCCCGACCGGCCGCGCCGCCAAGCGCCTCTCGGAAGTCACCCGCCATGAAGCCAGAACGATTCACAGGCTGTTGGAATTCAGCTGGACTTCGGGGGGATTTCTTCGCGACGCCTCGAATCCGCTGGCGGCCGATGCCGTGATTATCGATGAAACCTCCATGATGGACATTCATCTGATGGCCCATCTCTTGCGGGCGGTCCCCGATATGGCCACGTTCATTATCGTCGGAGATGTGGACCAACTTCCCTCCGTCGGGCCCGGAATGGTACTTCGCGATTCGATCGAATCGAGTACGCTTCCCGTCGTCAAGCTCAGGGAAGTGTTTCGGCAGTCGAAAGAGAGCCTCATCGTTGAAAACGCCCACCGGGTAAATCGGGGTGAAATGCCCATCGAGCCTAAAGGGTCGGACGAACTCCGGGATTATTATTTCATCGAGGAAAACGACCCGGAACGGTGCGTCGATATACTCGTGGAACTTTGCCGCGAACGAGTTAAAGAGCGTTTCGATCTGGACCCCATCGGGGATGTACAGGTTATCGCTCCCATGCAGCGGGGCACCCTCGGGGTGCAGAAGCTGAACACACGGCTTCAGGAAGTCCTCAACCCGGCCGGGTCCGGGCCCTCCATTCAAAGCGGAGGCAGGGCTTTCCGCCCCGGGGACAAATTAATCCAAATCAGGAACAATTACGAAAAAAATGTTTTCAACGGCGACATCGGCCTTATCAAATCCGTCGATCCCTCCACCGGAACGATCACCGTCAATTTCAACCCGGAGGTCGTCGAATATTCCCGAAACTCCCTGGATGAGCTGGTCCACGCCTACGCCGTTACAATTCACAAAAGCCAGGGAAGCGAGTATCCGGCTGTCATCATTCTCCTCCACACCCAACATTACCCCATGCTCCAGAGAAATCTCGTATATACGGCGCTTACGCGCGCAAAACAGTTGGCCGTACTCATCGGGTCGAAAAAGGCGCTCGCCATGGCCGTAAAAAACTCCAAGGTGCGCAGGCGGTGGAGTCACCTTGCCGGCCGGTTACGGACGGATTCCGGCCTTTCTGCGCTACTCCCGGAAACCGCCCCGGAAAACTCCGCCGAGGCGTCCACTTCCGGGAAAACCGATTCAACCGAGAAAGATTCGGGCGCGGATACTTCGCGGGAATTTGCTCAGGCGTGGGACGAGCGCCCCCCGGATTCTGTCTACGAAGGGCGCTTTGAAGAGGATAATGACGGGGAAGATTTCCCCAACTCGGGTAGTGAGCTAACCTACCATCCGGTGGATGATTAGCTCTCTTGCTGAATCGTCAACAAAAGGCTGGCGGCGACTCAAGCCCCGGGGATTGGATCGTCGGCCGGGTGGTCTGGGCCTATCAGCCGCTCGTGTGAGGCCAGCCCGGGCTATTTACTCCCCGGTCCGTACCTTCGCTTGCCGCGGCGCTTGTCCTCGAGGATTTTGTCGAGCCGGTCCACCGACCGCTGGTCGGGCATGATCGAGCCGCGCATGTCGATGTTGTTGTTCGTCGTCCCGCCGAGGCCGGCGGCCTTCATCTCGGCGACGATCTCGCGCCCGACCTCACGCGCCATCTCCCTCATCTCCTCCTTGCGCTCCCGGCGCTCCCGGCGGGCGTCCTCCCTGGCCCAGGCGGCCTCCTCGGCAAAGGCGGCCTCCTCGGCCCGGATGCGCTCCTCCTCTCCCCGGTCCAGCATTTCCCCGAGCTTCCTGAGGTCGTTGTACATCGGGGATTGAAGGAGGGCGGCGTTGATCTTCTGGGCCTGGGCCCTTTGGGTCCGGAACATCTCGAGGGGCAAAATGATCTCGGGCCCGGCCTCGCCGACGAGGCCCAGCGTGGGGCGGGTGACGAGGCCGCCATCGGCGAACTTGAATATCTTGCCCGCGGCGCTGCCCAGAATGCTTCCGGCCGTTCTCCCGAGCGGCCCGAACACCGAGCCCGCGAG
>JAVEPB010000206.1 GCA_030922375.1 bacterium
TCGGCGGCGGGGAATTTCCGCTCCGAGAGAATCGACAACATCTCCCGCCCCACGGCCCCTGTCGCGCCCGCGACGGCAACCCGCAAACCACTCACGACTTCAGCCCCCCACGAGCTCCGCCACCCGCTCGCCCATCGCGGCGCAGCCCACCAGCGTCGTCCCGTTGGTGTGGATGTCCGGGGTGCGGAGGCCCCCGTCGAGCGCTTTCGACACGGCCGCCTCGATGGCGTCCGCCATACCGGCGCGCTTCAGCGCATAGCGGCACAACATCGCGGCTGACATGATGGCCGCAATCGGGTTCGCCTTGTCCTGCCCAGCGATGTCGGGCGCGGTGCCGTGAACCGGCTCGAACACGCCGAAACCCGCCTCGTTGAGGTTCGCCGAGGCGAGCATTCCGATCGAACCGGTGAGCATCGAGGCCGCGTCGCTCAGAATGTCGCCGAACATGTTTCCGGTGACGATCACGTCAAACTGGAGCGGGTCTCGGATGAGCTGCATCGCCGCGTTGTCCACGTACATATGGGAAACCTCGATGTCCGGAAAATCTCTCGCCACCTCACCGGCCACCCTTCTCCAGAGGCGGCTGGTTTCGAGGACATTTTCCTTGTCCACCGAAAGAAGTTTCTTGCGGCGGACCGAGGCCATCTCAAATCCGACGCGCACGATCCGCCTGATCTCGGAGGTGGAATAAACCATCGTATCGACGGCACGCTCCTCGTCGGGGTTGACCTGCTCCGTGATCCGGGGCTCGCCGAAATAGATGCCGCCCACACCCTCGCGGACGACGAGCAGGTCCAGCCCTCGGACGGCCTCGGCCTTCAGGGTCGATGCGTCCACGAGGGGTTCGAACATGGCCGCCGGCCGCAGGTTGGCGAACAGACCGAATTTCTGCCTGAGCCCCAGAATCGCCGCCTCCGGGCGTTTCTCGCGCGGGAGGGCGTCCCACTGCGGCCCGCCCACCGCGCCGAAAAGACAAGCGTCGCTATCGGCGCACAACTCCTGGGTTTCGGAGGGAAACGGATCGCCGGCCGCATCGTAGGCAGTCCCCCCGGCCATGCCCTCCCGGAACTCGAACGAGACGCCAAAGCGCCCGCCCGCCACCTCGAGAACATTTCGCGCGTGGGCGGTCACTTCCTGCCCGATCCCGTCTCCGGGTATCACTCCAATCTTGTAGTCAGCCAATTACCCTCATCCTCTAAGCGAAATCCGGTAAGCGGAATCAAGCCCGGATTTGAGCCCGGATTCTAGCTCTAAACTAGGCCTGGAAATTGTTGACGTAGGGAAGCTTTTCGGCCACCTCCCGCACCCGGGGCAGATTCGAGCGGAGTGTCGCAACGACATTCCAGTTTCCCTTTAGAAACGACTGGCGCCGCTCCTCAAGCATCTCGACCGCCACGCTCTCACCGCCCCAGGATACCGTCAGCGACTCCAAATCCGCCGTGTATTCGGTTTTCGGGGTTTTTTGGGTGAGCGCGATGAGCTTTTGAACGTCCTCGGGGGATGCCGTCATCAACGGCATGCCGATGGCCTGGGAATTTCCCGCGAATATCTCGGCGAAGGAAATGCCCATGACCGCGTCGATTCCAAACCGCTTGATGGCTTGAGGGGCATGCTCCCGCGAGGAGCCCGATCCGAAGTTCTTCCCGACAAAAAGAAACCTGGCCCCCTTGTAGTCGGGGTTGTCCATGGGATGGTCGGGCGTGTGCTCCCGCTCATCGCAAAATAGCGCCTTTTCCATCCCCGTGAACGTCAAGGCCGTCAAAAATCGGGCCGGGGTGATCCGGTCGGTGTCGATGTCGTCGCCGGGCATCGGAATCGCCCGGCCAGTGATTCGCCTGATTTCGTCGCTCATTTCACTCTCCCGCCATTTCCGCCGGACTGGCAAGGCAACCCTCGATGGCCGAGGCGGCGACCGTGGCCGGGCTGCCCAGGTGCGTCCTTCCGCGGGGGCTTCCCTGCCGGCCGATGAAGTTCCGGTTCGAGGTGGAGATGCTCCGCTCGGTTCCGATAAGTTTGTCCCCGTTCATTCCTATGCACATCGAGCAGCCCGCATCGCGCCACTCCGCTCCGGCCTCGAGGAAAATTTCGTGCAGCCCTTCTTTCTCGGCCTGTGCCTTGATCGGCTGGGAACCCGGCACGACCAGCATCTTCACCTTGGAATTAACCTTGTTGCCCTTGATTATTTTCGCCCCTTCCCTGAGATCGGAAAGCCGTGAATTGGTGCACGAACCGAGGAAGGCGACGTCTATCTTCGTTCCCGCGATGGCGTCGCCCGGCTTCAGGTCCATGTGCGCGTAACCCTGCTCGGCCGTTTTGACATCCTCTCCGGTGAACGAGTCAAGGGATGGAAGTTTCTCCGAGATGCCGGCGGCGTGACCCGGATTTATCCCCCACGTCACCATGGGTTCGATAGTTCCTCCGTCAATCACCGTCTCCCGGTCGTAAACGGCGTCGGGCCCCGAGGCGATGGATTTCCAGTACGCCTTCGCGCGGTCGAAATCCTCTCCCTTGGGGGAGAACTCCCGGCCCTCAAGATAGGCGCAGGTCGTCTCGTCGGGATTGACGTAGCCGATCCGGGCCCCGCCCTCGACGCTCATGTTGCAGACAGTCATCCGATCCTCCATCTCCATGTTCTCGATGACCTCGCCGGCGTACTCGTAGGCGTGCCCGAGCCCGCCCTTGATTCCAAGATCGTGAATGATTCTGAGAATCACGTCCTTGGCGAAAACGCCCGGCCCAAGCTCGCCGTCCACGGCTACCCGGTGAACCTTGAGGCGGTTGAGCACGATGGTCTGGGTCTCGAGGACAAAACCCACCTCGGTCGTTCCGATGCCGAAGCCGAGGGAGCCCATCGCGCCGTGGGTGCTCGTGTGGCTGTCGCCGCAGGCGATGGTCATCCCCGGCTGGGAGAGCCCCAGCTCCGGGCCAATAACGTGGACGATACCCTGCATTCCCGAGTCCCAGTTCAGGAAGCGGACTCCGAACTCGTCCACATTTCGCTCGAGGGCCGACATCATCGCCTCGGCCTGATCGTCTTTAAAGGGCCTGAGTTGAGAGAGCGTGGGCGTGATGTGATCGGCCGTGGCGACGGTCCTCCCGGGAAAGGCGACCTTCGAGCCGTGCTCTTTCAGGGAGGCGAAGGCCTGGGGCGTCGTCACCTCGTGAATCAGGTGCAGCCCGATGAAAAGCTGATATTCCCCCGACTCGAGTCTGGTAACGATGTGGCTGTCCCAGATTTTATCGTAAAGCGTTCTTTCGGACATGACTCGTTCCCTCAGCTATTCGGCGAAACCGATGTTGATGCAAAGAATAAAATCAGGTGGCAGTCCTGGATTTTTCGAGCGCGCTTCTGAGAGACTCGATGAACCGGCATGCCGCCCCGAGTTTCTCCTCTTCTCCTTCTTCTTTTTCCATGACATCGATCAGGGCGCTGCCCACGATCACGCCGTCGCCCAGCGCGCCCGCCTCGGCCGCCTGCTCCGGGGTCTTGATGCCGAAGCCGACCGCCACCGGGCGGTTCTTCACCCTGTTGATCCGCTCGAGGGCGCCGCCCAGGTCGGAGGCCAGGGAGTCCCTCGCGCCCGTGACCCCCATCTGCGCGACATAGTAGATAAACCCGCCTCCCGATCGGTTCACGAGATCGATGCGCGCGTCCGTGCTCGTCGGAGCAAGCATGAAAATCGGCTCGAGCGGCACCTCGGCCATCGCCTCGAAGAGTTCGCCGGCCTCCTCGGGCGGAAGGTCGGGCACGATGACCGCGTCCGCGCCGGCCCGGGCCGCCTCGGCGCAAAATTCCTTGAGCCCAAACGCGATGATCGGATTATAGTAGGTCATCAGCACCATTGGCGGGTCGGGCGCCTCGGCCCGCACCCCGGCGACCAGATCAATGACGCTTCGAAGCGTGGTTCCACCCTCGAGCGAGCGCATGCTCGCCCGCTGAATGGTCGGCCCGTCCGCGAGCGGATCGCTGAACGGGACCCCAATCTCGAACCCGTCGGCCCCTGCGGCGGCCAGCGCGGGTATCAGGCGCCGGGTGAAGTCCAGATTCGGGTCCCCCGCCGTGATAAAGGGGTAAAGACCCGGGCGGCCCTCGGCGGAGAGGCGCTCAAACAACGCTTCGAACCTTCCCGAGCTTTGCATCACCCCTCCGCCTCTTCGTCCGAGAGTTCGCGCAGCAGACCCTCGGCCTGCTGGACATCCTTGTCTCCCCGGCCCGAGAGACACACTAATACTGTTTTCGTTTCGCCCGCCTGGCGGACTTCCTCGGCCAGAACGCCGAGGAAGGCGATAGCGTGCGCGCTCTCGAGCGCCGGAATAATTCCCTCAAGGAGCGAAAGGCGTTTGAATCCCCGCAGGGCGTCCGTATCCCCGATGGCGTAATACCGCGCCCGGCCCGAGTCCTTCAGATAGGAGTGCTCCGGCCCGACGCCGGGGTAGTCGAGCCCCGCCGAAACCGAGTGGGCGGGTATGATCTGCCCGTCGTCGTCGTAGAGCAAATGCATCTGGCACCCGTGCAGCACACCCACGCGTCCCGCGTTGAGCGAGGCCCCGTGCTCCCCGGTCTCGATTCCGCGGCCCGCGGCCTCGACACCGATGAGTTCGACGCCGGCATCATCCACGAACGGATGAAAAAGACCGATGGCGTTGCTTCCGCCGCCCACGCAGGCGACGCAGGCGTCGGGAAGCCGCCCTTCGGCCTCGAGAATCTGGCCGCGCGCCTCGCGGCCGATGATCGACTGGAAATCGCGGATCATGCGCGGAAACGGATTGGGTCCCACGACGGAGCCGATGATGTAGTGCGTCGTGCGGACCGAGGCGGTCCAGTCTCGCAGGGTTTCGTTCGTTGCGTCCTTGAGGGTGCAACTGCCCGAGGTCACCGGAATCACCCGGGCGCCCAAAAGGTGCATCCGGAATACGTTGAGCGCCTGGCGGTCGACATCCTCCTCGCCCATATAGACATCGCACTCGAGCCCGAAGAGCGCGGCCGCCGTGGCCGTCGCGACGCCGTGCTGGCCCGCGCCGGTTTCGGCGATGATGCGTGTTTTCCCAAGCCGCTTGGCCAGGAGGACCTGGGCGAGGGTGTTGTTGATCTTGTGGGCGCCCGTGTGACACAGATCCTCGCGCTTGAGATAAATGTTGAGCGAGCCCAGCTCCTCGGAAAGCCGCGCGGCATGGTAGAGCGGGGTCGGGCGGCCGACGTAATTCTCCAGAAATTCGGCAAGCTCCGCATGGAAGGCGGGGTCCTCGCGAACCTCTTCGTATGCGGCCTCTAGTTCCTCGAGGGCTGGCATGAGGGTTTCGGGGACATATCTTCCCCCGAAAGTCCCGAAGCGCCCCTTATCGGCAATCCTTTCCATCTCTTCTCCGCAATCAGTCTTGATGAGCCGCCGCAAACCGCGCGTTCTCGATAAATTCCCTGACGAGCGTCGGATCTTTTCGCCCCGGAATCCGTCCTTCTATCCCGCTGCTCGAATCCACCCCGTAGGGGTTGACCTGCCGGACGGCCTCGGCGACGTTTCCGGGCTTCAGCCCCCCCGAAAGAATCACCTCGCGGCCCGAAGCCAACTCTCGGGCGAGCGACCAATCGAAGGTCTTCCCGGTGCCGCCGAGCTCGCCTTTTACAAAAGCGTCGAGAAGTATGGTGCAGTCCGGGTAGCGGGCGGCTTCCTCGATAGTCTCCGCTCCCCTCACGCGAAGGCCCCGAATCACACGCAGGCCGCGATCGATGAGGCGGCCGCAGGTCTCGGGGGTTTCCTCCCCGTGGAGCTGCACGGCGTCCAATCCAACTCGCCGGGCGATCGACTCCACCCGCCCGGCGGTTTCGTCCACGAACACGCCTACCCGGACCCCGAACGGAGGCAACTCCGCCACAATTTCGGCGGCCGCCGCCTCGTCGAGACACCTGGACGTCCCGGGCACGAAATTGAGGCCCAGCGCATCCGCCCCGCAATCAAGGGCATAGCGGGCATCGTCCGCTGTCGTAACGCCGCAAATCTTGACGCGAATCATACCGCTCCATCCTCCCGGCGGCAAACAATACACCAATCCCGGTGGAGGGGAAAAGGCAATCGATCTGAAACAGTTTGAGGTATCCAGGAGAGAAGAGGAGCCGCCCCTAATAGGCGGGGGGGATCAGCCGCGTCAGCCGCCGAGGTACATCCTTCGGACATCCTGGTTGTTGAGGAGTTCCTGCCCGGTCCCCTCGTATCGGTTCCGGCCCAACTCGAGGACATAACCGCGGTCGGATATTTCGAGGGCCCGGGTGGCGTTTTGCTCGACCACCATGATAGTCAACCCCTCCTCCGCGAGGCGGACTATCAACTCGAAAACCTCGCTCACAAACCGGGGACTCAGGCCCAGCGAAGGCTCGTCGATCATGATCATCTGTGGGCGGGTCATCAGCGCCCGGCCCATGGCCAGCATCTGCTGCTCCCCGCCGCTCATGGTGCCGCCCAACTGTCTTTGGCGCTCCGCGAGACGGGGGAAGAGTGTAAAAACATGATCCATCGCCTCTTCAACCTTTTTCTTGTCCCGCTCGATGTAGGCGCCCATCTCGAGATTCTCGCGAACGGTCATTTGGTTAAACACGATCCGCCCCTGGGGGACGTATCCCAACCCTTTGCCGAGTATCTGATCGGGCCGGAAGCCCACGATATTATCTCCGTTGAAGGTGATTTCGCCGCCCAGGTAATTGATGAAACCCATGATGATTTTGAAGGTGGTCGATTTTCCCGCGCCATTCGGGCCGATGACGCAGACCACCTCTTTATCCTTCACCTCGAGGGAAACGCCGTGGAGTATCTGGCTCCGGCCGTAACCCGCATCGATATTTTTAAGCTCTAGCAAGGCCATTTATTTATGTCCAAAATAGGCTTCGATAACGTACTCGTTATTTTGAATTTCATCGGGCAGCCCCTCGGCGATCTTCACTCCGTAGTCCATCACGAAAATTTTTTCGCAGTGATTCATAATCACATTCATATCATGCTCAACGATCAAAATGGTCTTCCCCTCCTCCTCCTGAAGATAATGAATATGATTCAGGAGATTTTGAAGGAGGGTCCGGTTGACGCCGGCTGCGGGCTCGTCGAGGAGGATGAT
This sequence comes from bacterium, assembly GCA_030922375.1. Taxonomy (GTDB): domain Bacteria; phylum UBA8248; class UBA8248; order UBA8248; family UBA8248; genus UBA8248. The sequence goes on from JAVEPB010000206.1 coordinate 7,102, forward strand.
GTCCGGATCGGTCATCAGCGCGCGCGCGAACTCGAGGAGTTTTTGCTGTCCATACGAGAGATTGCCGCCGTACTCTCCCCTCAGCTTCGTCAGCGTGACGAACTCCAAGAGCGTTTCTGCCCGCTCTCGCGCCTGTATCTCCGGGACCCGCATGCTGGAGGCCGAGAGCATGTTCTCGAACACCGTCATCTCGCGGTAGACCCGCGTTATCTGAAAGGTCCGGCTGATTCCCTTGTTGAATATCTGATAAGGCCTCAAATTGGCGATATTTTCGCCCTGATAAACCACCTCGCCGCTGTCCGCCCCAAGTACGCCCGTCATGAGGTTGAAGGTCGTCGTCTTCCCCGAACCGTTGGGACCGATGAGACCCGAAATCCTCCCCTTGGGCAGATCGAAGCTGCAACCGTCAACGGCCTTGATTCCGCCGAAGTGTTTTTTCAGGTCTTTCACCTGGAGTGCGATTTCGGTAGTTTCCGCCATTTTTCTTTTACCCTGAAAAACCTAGTGAACCATTCCCTTTCGGGCCCAGCCGCGATCCACGGCGAAGCCCATCAGGCCGCGGGGCATGAAACGCGCCACGAGAATGATAAAAATGCCAAATGTAATGAGATGAGCCGTCGGAAATCGAATCCAGGTGTACTCCTGAACGGAATATAAAACGGCCGCTCCGAGAACCGGTCCTATGACGGTTCCCCTGCCGCCGAACATCGCGAAGAGTTTCATATAAATCGTGATGAGGATGAAAAATTCCGATTCGGGTTCGATATAAAGTGTTTTGTAGCCCTGAATGCCGCCGGCCATGGCCGGAAACACCGCCGAAAGGACCAGGGCCGCCATTTTGTAGAAAGTGGTGTTGACCCCCAGTGACTCGGCCGCGATTTCATCCTCGCGGATGGCGTTGAGCCGGATGCCGAATCTCGAATGACCCACCCAATAGGCGACGATAACGGCGATCACCATCAAGACGAGCATCGCGATATAGGTCTCAAACGAATTCTCGATGTTGGGATAGGCGATGCCGTCGGCGCCGTGGGTCAGGCTCACCCAGTTGATGGAGATGACGCGGGTCCCCTCGGCGGCGCCGAGCATGGCGATGGCGAAGTAGGGGCCCTTCAGCCTGAGGACCGGATATCCGATGAAGATGGCGAATATGGCCCCCACCGCACCGGCGGCGATGACAGCCAGTATCCAGTGCCACCCGTAGTCCACCACCAGAATCGCGGTGGCATATGTGCCGACGCCGTAGAAGACGACATGGCCGAACGAGATATAGCCCGTATATCCGCTGATGATGTTCCAGCTCAGGGAGAGGATCACATACATCATCAAGAACATGAAAAACGAGCGAATATAGATGGAAAAAGTCGGCGGGACAAACAAAAGCAGCACCACCCAACCGGCCAGAAATCCAAGATTACGCCAATTATCCCGTGCGCTCATAATTATCTCCGCATTTAATCCGTCTTCGGACCCATCAGGCCCCGGGGACGAATCAATAAAACGAAAATCATCAGGCCGTAGGCGGCGATTTCGACCAGCGCCGTTCCGTTCGGAAGCATGAAGGATATAAGGCTTTCCATGACGGCCAGCATGACCCCGCCAATCATCGCACCGATGTAGTGGCCGCGGCCGCCAAGGACGATGATGGCGAAAGCCTGAAGGGTATAAATAATTCCGGTTTCGGGGTTGAAGCCGAACTGAATCGAAACAAGCACCCCGCCCGCGACGGCGAGCGCGGCGCTGATACCCGATGTGATCATATAAATGCCGTATATATTGATTCCGCACACCATCGCCACGTCGGCGTTCTGGGATGTGGCCCGGATGGCCTTGCCGATGCGGTGCTTCTTTAGAAACACGAAAACGCCGATGGAGATCACCAGGGCCATCACGAAACTGATTAACCGGCTTTTTCCGACCACAATGGTTTCTGTCAGCTGGAATGAATCGGGCGCATAGGGGATCGACTTGAAATCGGTGGTGAAAGCCAGCTCGACGGCATAAATCATCGCGAGGCCAAGGCCGAAGGTCATGAGGAGAGGTGTCAGCTCGGGGCCGCCGACGACGGCGTTCAATAGAAATTTCTGAATCATCCACCCCAGGGCGAAGGCGATGGGAAGGGTTAATACCATGGCGAGAAGCGGATCGAACCCAAGCCAGAAAAACGACATCCAGCTCAGATAGGCGCCCAACATGACCATTTCGCCGTGCGCCACGTTGATGATGCGCATGACGCCGAAGATCATCGTCAGGCCGACGGCGAACATCGCATAAACGCCTCCCTGCATCACCCCGTTCAAAACAACGGTCGCAAGGTCGGCGAGCCATTGCCGATCGAAGAACACGTTTTCGGTGTATATGCCGATAGCGAAGGGCAGGGAGTAGGCGATAACAAGAAACCCGGCCAGCATGTATGCGCTTCTGCGTTCAGCCTTTTCCATGTTTCAGACAAATCCCCTCGGCCGAAGCCACGAACCGGGAAGCAGGAAAAATTCACAAAATGCCGGGGCCGCGCTTGCGGCCCCGGCAGTCTGCGGTTAGTAGAAAATCGCTACCGATACGAAGAGTGTCAATTCCGCCCTTAGTTCTTCGGGCGCTTTTTCCACTCGGGCATCGGAAGCTTGTACTTCGCTTCAGCCAGCTTGGCCGGCCAGACGATTTTCCGCTGTCCGTTGAGGATCTGGAAGGTCAGGCCCTCGTGGTTGTTCATGTTTTTGTCGTTCATCTTCCAGGGGCCGATGATCGTCGTGGTGCTCATCTTGCGCATAGTCTTCCAGACCGCATTGCGGTCGATGCTGCCCGTCTTCGCGATGGCCGCCCCCATGACCTGGAAGCAGGCGTAGGACTGTCCGGCATGGTAATTGGGCTTCACGCCGTAGCGCTTCTGGTATGACGCGATGTACTTTCTCATCCCGGGCCGCTTGAGAAGCTCCGGCTTGGGCTCCCACTGGCTGAAGCCCAGGACGTACTCGGCCGTGTTCCCGAGCGACTTGGCGAACTTCGGCAGCGCGGGGCCGACGGTCCCGGCGAACATTTTCAGGTTGATGTTGAGCTCGCGCAGGCCGCGAATCTGGGCGGTGGAGTCGGCGAAGTAGCTGTTTGAGATAAGCGCCTCGGCCCGGCGGGACTTGATCTTCGTAAGAAGAGCGGTGAAGTCCTGCTGTTTCCTCGGATAGCTCTCCTCGAGAACGATCTTCAGTCCGAGTTTTTTCGCCCAGGCCTTCACGCCTTCGGCGGTCTGGCGCGGAAAGAGACTGTCCTCGCCCACGACGGCGATGCGCTTGATGCCCAGATCCTTGGCGATATGAAGAGCGCCCTTCTGGTAGTCCTGAGCGACGGCGATGATGTTGAAGAGATACTTGCGGCCCTTCTGCCAGATAACACCCGAGGCGGCGCCCGGAGCCATGGTCGGATACTTGTAGCGCTCGAGGATGTTCGCAACGGCGTCGGTGATGCCCGAGGAGTAGGGCCCCATCGTGAAGTTGACCTTGTCCTGGGTGATCAGCTTCTCGAAGAGCTTGATGCTCTGCTGCTTGTCTGATTTATCGTCCAGGATTCTGAGGTCGATCTTTTTTCCAAGCCAGCCGCCCTTGGCGTTTTGCTCGTCCACGTACATTTTCCAGGAGTTGACAAACCGACCTGCGGGCTCGGCGTAGCGGCCCGTCTGCGAAACGGCCACGCCCACGGTCACCGATCCTGCTGCCCATGTCTTGGCGGTCCATGAAAACGAGATGGCAAGCACTGCAACGAGACTCAAAACTAGGCTGCGCTTCATTTATTGAACCCTCCTATCTTTCTGTCTGGAACTTAAGGGTAAAACCGACGACATGAAAACAACGGATTCACATCGTAAAACAACATTCGCCCAAAATTATTCTTTTCGTCTCGGGGGCATTTCTCCAAAGACAAAACCCCGCGTCGAGGTGCATCACAAACGTTCAAGTAACTTTCTGTGTCCGATTTCCTAGTATATTACCCGGATTTTCTTAGAAGTCAAAGATTTATTAGGAGAGATTTTTCAAGCGGTTTCGGCGTCAATCGAGCATTCCTCCACCCAGACCGCACCGTCCTCGCCGAATTCCTTCTTCCATATCGGGACGATTTGCTTGATCCGGTCGATGGCGTAGCGGCAAGCCTTGAAGGAGGCGTCCCTGTGGGCAGAGGCGGCCGCGATTCCCACGGCGATCTCGCCAATTTGAAGGGTGCCGATCCGGTGCTCCATCGCGATTCGATCCACCCCGAAGCGCTCGGCGATCTCCTCAATCACTTGCCGCATCTTTTTCTCCGACATATCGGGGTAGGCGTGATACTCCAGGTGGGTGACCCCCTGGCCCCGGCTGTGGTTCCGAACGAGCCCGATGAAAGTGCAAACGCCGCCGATGTCGTCATCGGCGACATCCTCGATGAGGGTGTCCATGTCGACCGGCGTCTCGACGATTCGGCAGATCACGACACCCCTCCGCTGATCGGAGGAATCAGGGCAAGCTCGTCCCCGGCCGAGACTCCTTGCGAGTCTCCGGCGAACTCCTGATTGACCGATACCGCGATGGACTCCATCCTCTCGGCGAAGGGGGGAAATTTCTTGCCCAGCGACTCGCGCAGATCCCTCACCGTTCCCGCATCGGGGACTTCGAGTTCGATTTCATCCTCGCCCGTCACCTCCCGTGCCCAGGCGAAGCATTTGACTGTAACCAGCATCCTTTACCCTTTCGGCGCCGTGGGCTCCTAAAGGAGAGGCGCGTAATTCACGACGAAAACCCTATCCGGCACCAGCATAGAAGGCGCGCCGCAGGGAATCAAGATGAGCCGCGCCGGGGAGACCCCACCTCGCGTCAACACACCTTATAATAGCGGACATGAATATTTGCGCACACCCCGCCCTGGCCCAGGCGCTCGAAGCCGAACTCCGGAGCGGGCCGATTCCATTCAAACGGTTCATGGAGCTTTCCCTCAACCACCCCGAGGGCGGCTACTACCGCCAACCCTCGCCCCGCGTCGGTCGAGGCGGCGATTTTAAAACCAGCCCCCACCAAAGCCCCTGGTTTGGCCGGATGCTCGCCCGGCAGGCTGAGGAGATATGGAGCGCCATGGGCCGCCCGTCCCTTTTTTCCGTATACGAATTCGGGCCCGGCGAAGGATGGCTGGCTCATGATTTACTGGAGGAAATCGAGGCCAATTGCCCGGACACCCTCTCCGGCGCACTCGAATACATCCTGATCGAGCAAAGCGCTTCCGCCTCGGACCGGATGCGGGAGCGACTTTCGCGCTGGATGAAAGGGGCTCCCGGCCTCCCCGGCGCGCGCCTGGAAACCCCCGGAAACTTCAACCTTCCCGGCCAATTCGAAGGTCTTGTCATCGCCCATGAATATCTCGATGCCCTTCCGGTTCACATCCTCGTTCAAGCCAGGGAAGGCCTCGCCGAGCGATATGTCGAGCTTCGGGACGGGAGACTTTCGATGCGCGAGGGCCCCCTTTCGGACGAAAAACTCGGTGGCTGGTTCGAGGATCTTGGCATCGAGATCGAGATCGGCCAGATGGCGGAGGTTTGCCCCGCGGCCCTTGAATGGACCGATGCCGTTTCCCGGAACCTGCGCCGCGGCGGAGCGCTTCTGTTCGACTACGGATTCTCCAGCCGGGTGCTTTATCACCCATCGAGGAGGGAGGGGACGATCCGCGGCTACCGGGACCATACCCTTATAGACGACCCTCTCGAAAACCCCGGCGAGACCGACCTGACCGCCCACGTCGATTTCACGTCAATCCTGAGAGCCGCCGAAGCCGGAGGCCTCGCCCTGGCCGGGTTCACCGACCAGACCCATTTCCTGTTGGGCGCAGGAATCACCGAAGCCATCGAAAAAAGCGGAGGGAGCGGAACCGAAGCCGCCGGAGACCGCCGGGGGGCGATGGGGCTTCTCGATCCGGGCGGCCTCGGGGGAGCGATCAAGGTCATGCTCCTCTCCCGGGGGCTCGGCGATGCAGCTTTCCCTGCATTTTCCATGAAACCCGGCGACCGGGAATCGCTCGCCACCCTGAGGGGCTAGCCGCCCGCGGACCGGAGAGCCTTCACCTGGATTTGCACCTTCGTGCTTCCGCGCCAGCGGTTCACGCCCGCATGATAGGCCACGTCGAGCTTTCCGCTCAAAAATTCCTCGTCATCGAGAAGACCGCCCAACCCAAAACCGATTGTTTCAACCACCCGGCCCCTTTGGCGCAACCTCATCTTGAGATGTTTTCCGCCCTCTCCCACGCCCTCGGGCCTGCCGGCCACCTCGACCCCGGCGGTCGCCAGGACGGGCTGGGGGTTCCCCGATCCGAAGGGCGCCATTTTCTCAAGCGTTTCCACCAGGGGCAGCTCCAGGTCATCTAAATCCACCACCGCATCGAGGAAAAGCTCGGTTTCGACCGGTTCATCGCCCAAAAACGCCCGGGCGGCCTCCTCGAACCGATCGCGGAAGGGATCGATATTCTCCCTTCTAATCGAAAGACCCGCCGCCCCCTTGTGACCGCCGAACTGAATCAATAAATCGGCGCAACGCCCCAGCGCCTCGACCATGTGAATGCCCGGGACGCCCCGGCAGGACCCTTTCCCCTCTTCCCCGTCGAGATGAATCAGCACCGCCGGCCTGAAAAACTGCTCCACCATCCTCGACGCCACGATTCCGATCACCCCCGGATGCCACCGCTCGCTCGCCAAAACAATCGACCGGCGATCCTCGGGAAGACCCATCTCCTCGATTTGAATCAAAGCCTCCTCGTAGGCCTCGCGTTCAAGGTCCCGCCGCTGGCGGTTCCACTCCTCGAGTTTTTCGGCGCGGGGCCTCGCCTTCGCGGGATCGCTCTCCACGAGCAATTCCACGCCAAGCTCGGCGTCCCCCACCCTTCCGGCGGCGTTGAGCCGGGGCGCCAGGATAAAGCCGATATGCCCCGCCGTAATCGACTCTGCCCTTAAATTCGCCGCCGCGATGAGGGCGCCGACGCCGAGTTTGCCCGAAGTGGAACTGGCGGAATCGGCGTTCGGCCTCGACGCGGAGGAAATAATCTCCAGGCCGGAACGAACGAAAATATGGTTCTCGTCCAATAGGGGAACGATATCGGCCACCGTACCCAGGGCCACGAGGTCGAGGTGTTGCTTGAGATTCGGGAGCTCTCCGGCAAAACCCTCGTCCCGGAGGCGGCGCCGGACACCGGCGGCCAATTTGAAGGCGACGCCCACCCCACTGAGCCCCTTGAAGGGATAATCGCACCCCGGCTGGCGCGGGTTGATAAGGGCCACGGCCTCGGGAAGCCTCTCGGGAGGCCCATGGTGATCGGTGATAATCAGGTCGATTCCGGACGCCCTGGCCTCACTCGCCGCCTCGATCGCCGTGATGCCGGTGTCCACGGTCACCACCGTCCCGCAGCCGGCCTCCTTTAACTTCAGCAAACCGGAGAGGTGAAGCCCGTAGCCCTCTCGCATCCGGTGGGGAATGAAATAGGGGGCGGAAACACCCAGGGATTTGAAAAATAGAACCAGCAAAGCGGTCGAGGAAATACCGTCGGTGTCGTAGTCGCCGTAAATGCCGATGGGTCGGCCCTTCATCACCTCCCGGGTCAGGTGGGCCGCCGCCTCCTCCATTCCCCTCATCAGGAAGGGATCGTGCAGGGCGGTCAGCGGCGCGTCCAGGAACGTGCCGGCCTCCTCCGCTCCCGTGATTCCCCGAAGGGCGAGCAAACGCCCCAGGAGCAAGGGCACCCCCATTTCATCCGCCAGGCGTTTCGAGAGGTCCTCGTCGCCCTTCCTGAGAGTCCATCGTCCGGGGAAAACGGGAACATCGGGAGATGAGGAGCGGGGCCTTTTTCTTCCGTTCAATCGCACATCTTCCGGGGAGGCCATTCACGCCCTCTAATGTTCAGATTGAAAGAGAAATCGCCGCTCAACGCAGGGAGCCGCCCAGCGCGCCTTCCACATCGTCCCGGGCCCGGCCGCTCCGCCGCCACCGATCCCTTTTGTGGGGGAGGGGCATGGGCCGCGAGAGCTTTTGGCGAGAGGGATTGAGGCCGTTTCGAAGCGCATTGGGAAGAGGTCGGTCCAGCTTCGCCATGGCCAGGGATATCCGGTTCATCAGCCTTTTCGGCCGGCACCCGTTCGTATTCGAGAGTATGGAGAAGGCCAGCGTCTCTCCGTTGTCGGCGGCGGCATAGCCACTCAGGGCATGAATTCCGGCGAGCAGACCGGTCTTCGCACGGATTCGCCGCGCCGCCGAACTTCTCCTGAGCCGTTTGCGTATGGTGCCGTCCACGCCGACCACCGCGAGGGACGATAGGTATTCGGGAAGAATCCGGAAATCGTGATAAACCCCCTCGAGAAGGGCCACGATGGCCCTGGGCGTGATCCGGTTGAGCCGGCTCAAACCCGATCCGTCGGCCAGATCGAACGAACCCAGCGGAACCCCCATGTAAACCAGATATTTCTGAACGGCCAGAAGCCCTTTCTCCGTGGTTCCGGGAAGCCCGAACATTTCGGCGCCAATGGTTTTGAGAATTTGCTCCGCGCTCAGGTTGTTGCTGTGCTTGTTCAGGCCCCGAATGATGTCGCTGAGAGGGCGGGAGTTTTGCCTGACGATGAGCCGGGCCTCGGGCGGGGTTTTTCCGCGGCGGATTTTTCCGCTGAAGCGAATCCCCTCCCTTTTTAACAGGGCCGAAAACGTCCCGGCGGCGAACCGGGTGGGGTCGGAAACGGATACCGTGTAGTTTCGCGATTTCCGCCCGGCGGGGGTCCGGCCGCTGACGTGAATCCAGTCCTTCCCGTTTCCCGACCGGCGGCTCACCAGAACGCGGGGGCGCGACCGGCGCGAGGAGGTCTTCAGGGAATCCTTGAGACCGATGGTGTCCGAGGGCGGAATCAGCTGCACCCGGGCGAGGGCGCCCGGCCTCGGCCCCGGATCGACCCGGACATTGACGATGCTGAAATTGACGGAAAGCGCCGAATAGGGCGCCAGATAAGCCTTGGCCGATCCCCTGACATTCCACTTTTTTCCGTACTTCTGGCCATCGAAAAAAGTATCGTCGGCGACCAGGTTGCCCGATATTCGGCG
>JAVEPB010000207.1 GCA_030922375.1 bacterium
GACATGGCCGAGCGGTACCGGTGGGCGCATCTGGTGGTGGCCCGATCCGGGGCCATGACGGTGGGAGAGGTAACGGCGATGGGTCTGCCATCCTTCCTGGTTCCGCTTCCAATCGCCACGCATGGACATCAAGAGGCGAACGCGCGTCAGCTCGCCGACAAGGGCGCGGCCCGGATGGTCCTTCAGCGGGATTTGACCGGAAAGTCGTTGGCGGAGTTTCTTCGGGAGATGAACGCCGATCGGGACCGTCTGATTGAAATGTCGAAAAAGGCCCGGATGCCCGCTCACCGGAACGCAGCGAATGATGTTGCCACCCTGTGCCGGGAAACGGCCCGGGCGGCTTAAGGAGAGGTTAAAAATGATCAAGCTGGGCGCTCAGTCGCATCCGATGCTCAGGCATTCGAGGCGAATTCACTTTGTCGGAATCGGTGGGACCGGTATGTGCGGGATCGCCGAAGTGCTCATTAATCTCGGCTACGAGGTGAGCGGTTCGGACCTGGCGCAAAGCGAGGTGATTTTCCGGCTTCAGGGTCTTGGAGCGCGGGTGATGGTGGGGCATTACCCGAGGAATGTCGAGGGGGTCGATGTCGTTGTCTACAGCTCGGCGGTGACGGGCGATAATCCGGAGGTGGCCGAGGCGCTCAAAAGAAAGATTCCCGTGATTCGCAGGGCGGAAATGTTGGCCGAGCTGATGCGGATGAAATACAGCGTTGCGGTCGCCGGGACACACGGAAAAACGACGACGACCTCGTTGGTGGCGTCCGTCCTCGCGGCGGCAAGTCTCGACCCGACGGTGGTGGTCGGGGGCCGGATCAACGCTTTCGGGGCCAACGCGAGACTCGGTACGGGAGAATATCTTGTCGCCGAGGCGGACGAGAGCGACGGGACGTTTTTGAATCTGCTTCCCTCGATAGCGGTGGTGACGAACATCGACCCTGAGCACCTGGATTTCTACGGCGACTTCGATTCGCTCAAGGGCGCGTTCCTCGAATTTATCAATAAAGTCCCGTTTTACGGATTTTCCGTTCTTTGTCTGGATCATCCGACCATCCAGGAAATTATTCCCCGGGTGGGAAAGAGGTTCTACACCTACGGGTTTGGAGGTCAGGCCGACTATGTCGGGGAAAATTACCGCTATGAAAACGGAGGGGCGGTTTTCACCGTGCGGCACCACGGACGTGAAATGGGGGAAATCCACCTCGCTATTCCCGGCCGTCATAACGCGGAAAATGCGCTGGCCGCCGTTGCGGTGGCGAGCGAACTCGACGTTTCGTTCGATGCGATTCAACAGGGTCTCCACGAGTTCGCTGGCATTGGCCGCCGTTTCGAGCATGTGGGAGAGGCCGGCGGGGTGATCTTCATGGACGATTACGGGCACCACCCTCAGGAGGTGCGGGTGACGCTCCGTGCCATTCGGGAGGCGTGGCCCAACAGGCGAATCGTCGTCATTTTCCAACCTCACCGCTACTCGCGCACCGAGCAGCTCGGGGAACTTTTTCATACCGCGTTCTACGACTCGGACGTTCTTTTTCTGGCGCCGATTTACGCTGCGGGAGAAGAGGCGATCGAGGGCGTCGATTCGAGGAATATCGCCGAAGGGGTTCGTGCACACGGGCATAAGATTTGCGAGGAGGTAAGCGACTTCGTGGATGGTGTTCGCCGCCTCCGCTCGGTGATTAAGCCGGGAGATTTGGTCCTCACATTAGGCGCGGGAGATATTTGGAAGGTAGGGCACGAATTATTTGATTTGCTTGAAGGAAGCGTAGGCCGGTCGGAGGAGGCCGGGTGAGCGCAATCCTTATGGAGGAAGCGGTGACGTCCGATCTGAAGGAGAGACTCGGCGGATTGGGGTGTGAACTGCGGTTCGGTGAACCGCTATCGGCCTACACCACTTTTCAGGTGGGAGGGCCGGCCGATGTTCTCGCGCTGCCCAGGGACGAGGGCGAGCTCGAGGAACTGCTCGAAAGGTGCCGCTCGGAGGGGTTGGGCTCGACTGTGCTCGGTGGAGGAGCGAATACCCTGGTCCGCGACGGAGGAGTGCGCGGGGTCGTGATTTCTCTTTCGAGGGGGTTTCGCCAAATAAAACTGCGGGACGAACCCGGGGATCTCACCCTGATTGAGTCTGGAGCGGGGGTGAAGATTCCCGCACTCGTCCGCTTTGCCGCTGTCGGTGGGTGGGGAGGTTTGGAATGCCTGTCGGGGATTCCCGGCACCGTGGGCGGTGCGTTGGCCATGAACGCGGGGACCGGAAAAAGTTTCATCGGGGATTCAGTTGGAAGCATCCGCTGGATCCGGTTTTCACGAGGCGGGGTGGAGAGACTTTCGTCCGGGAAAATTCAGTTTAGTTACCGAAATGCTCTTTTCCCCGAGCCTGGAATCGTTGTTGGCGTTTGTTTCCGTGTGGTCAGGGAGGATTCGGAAAAACTGCGCACCCTTCTGCAAATCGACGCCAAGGCGCGCCGGGAGCGTCAGCCCTGGGGAATGCCCTGCGCAGGTTCGATTTTTCGAAATCCTGCTGGCGATTTTGCGGGACGGCTCATCGAATCCACCGGACTCAAAGGACGCCGAATCGGAGGCGCCGAGGTGAGCAAGGTCCATGGAAATTTCATCGTGAATCGCGGAGGAGCGAAGGCGGCGGACGTGCTTTCCTTGATTGATGAGATTCGGGCGGAGGTTAAAAGGAAAACCCGCACCGAACTCAAGTTGGAACTCAAGGTAATTGGAGAGGAGGCCATATGATTCCCTCTTTATTTGGGCCGGTCTCATCCAGCAAGAAAATAGGGGATAGAGGAAGAGCGGGTATGGGTGGATTGACCGGTAGAGCTGAAAAATATTCTCGCGGCCGGAAAAAGCATCATTCCCGGAAAAGAACCCTGTCCACCTCTATGCGTAATTGGCTTTGGTCTGCTATCGGAGTACTGGTTTTTGGCGAGGTTCTTCTTCTGGGCGCGCATGCCGTCCGTTGGATGATGACAAGCCCCCGATTCGTGCTGGGCGAGGTGAAGGTGGTGGGGCATCAAATATTGGCGCCCAAAGCCATTGTCCGGTTTGCTGGTCTGAAGTCCGGGAGAAATCTCTTCGAGTTCGACTTGGAAAAAATTCGCCGCCGGATAGATTCAAATCCCTGGGTTCGGCGATCGAGTGTACGGAAGTCTCCCCCCAATACGCTTCGAATAGAAATCGAGGAACGAAAACCGATCGCTCTTGTTAATAACAAAACCGGTGTTGCTGTTGACCTGGAAGGAGTAATTCTCGGTTCGCTCCCTCAAGAACACGCTGGATGTCTGCCCGTCTTGGAAGGATTTTCCGAAAAAGGAGCCCGGCCGGGGGACCGCATCGAAAATTCGAGTTTTAGTGCTGCAGTGATTGCGGCTTCACTTTATTCAGGCGCTTCTTTTGACCGGGGGAAGTGCTTGAATGTCAGCCCGGCTAAGAACGGCCGCCTTAGAATTCGGATAATGGAGGGAAAAGCTGAATTGCTGGTGGGTGGAGAAAAACCGGAGGCCCAAGCCGCTCGATTTCATGCAGTGGCCATGCGAATTTTCAAAGGGAAAATTCCCTCTGGTGCGCCCATGTTCTTGGACCTCACTTTTCCAGGCCGGATTATCGTTCGGTCGGCAAATAAAAATGGAGGGTTTGAAGGATGATGAAACGATCTGATGTGCTGGTGGGCCTCGACATTGGCACGTCGAAGATCTGCGTCATCGTGGCAGAGGTGGCGGAGGGCGGTTCTCTTGAGATTGTCGGATTGGGGAAGCATCCTTCGAAAGGCCTTAACCGCGGGGCCGTGGTCAATATCGATCAAACGGTGGAGTCAATCCGTTCGGCTGTTGAGGAGGCTGAGTTCATAAGCGGCGTTCCCATTCGAACCGCTTATGTTGGAGTGGCGGGAGGGCATATTCGCAGCTTCAACAGCAATGGGATCGTCGCCATCAGGAACAAAGTGGTGACGGGAGCCGATGTCGACCGTGTTATCGAACAAGGCCGGGCCGTAACCTTGGCCGCGGATCATGAAATCCTTCATGTTCTTCCGCAAGAGTATATCGTTGACGATCAGGAGGGAATCACCGAGCCCATCGGAATGGCGGGTGTGCGGCTCGAGTGCAAGGTCCATGTAGTAACCGGGGCCATTCCTGCAATTCAAAACATCACCCGGAGCGTTGAACGGGCCGGACTTGCGGTGGAAAAACTCGTCCTGCAGCCGTTGGCTTCATCGGTGGCGGCGCTTACCGAGGATGAGCGCGATCTGGGTGTCGCGGTAGTGGATATCGGAAGCGGGACATCCGATGTCGCCGTAATCAGCAGTGGCGAAATAAAATATTCAGCGGTCGTCCCTATCGGTGGAAATCATGTGACGCGGGATATCGCGATTGGTCTTCGAACCCCAGATCATCAGGCGGAGCGGATTAAACAAGAATTCGGTTGCGCCCTTTCGTCAATTTTGGACCACGAAGAGGAAATCGAGGTTCCCAGTGTGGGGGGGAGGCCGCCGCGTGTGCTCAGCCGCCAAATGCTTGCCGAGATTATCGAACCCCGTATGGAAGAAATTCTCACACTGATTAGACGGGAAATTCAAAAAAGCGGCCACGAGGACCTTCTCCCCGCGGGGGTCGTCCTTACGGGTGGGGCGAGCATCATGCAAGGAACAGAGGAATTGGCGGAAAAAATGTTGCAGCTACCGGTTAGGCTCGGTTCCCCGGGAGGGATCGGAGGACTTGTCGATATGGTCAATGGTCCCATGTATTCAACGGGCGTTGGGCTGGTTATGTATGGGATGCAAATGCCCGGAAGAAATAAAAGTGGCTGGTTCGTTCCGGGCGCAACGAATGAGCCTTTCCGTGGCGCAAAAGATAAATTTCGCACGATCATTTCGAGCATATTCAAGTAATTCGGGATTGGATTGAAAATAGGGCGATGAAACGAATAGGAGAAAACGATGAGCGATCTGATGTTTGAACTAGAGCAGGCCAAGGAATGCCGCGCAAAACTATGTGTCATCGGCGTAGGAGGAGGAGGAGGAAACGCTGTTAACACAATGATTGCATCCGGTATGGATGATGTGAATTTTGTCGTGGCAAATACGGACGCGCAGGTGATGGAAAAATCTCTCGCCCCGGAAAAAATCCAACTCGGTCCTGAATTGACCGGCGGTCTTGGTGCAGGTGGAAATCCCGAGATCGGACAAAAGGCGGCGCTTGAGGATACCGAAAAACTTTCTCAGTTTATCGATGGGCTGGACATGCTATTTGTCACGGCCGGTATGGGTGGGGGAACAGGAACGGGGGCCGCACCCGTTCTGGCCCGAATCGCGAAAGAGGCCGGAATTCTCACCGTCGGGGTGGTGACAAGGCCCTTTGAGTTCGAGGGGCCAAGACGCATGGCGCAAGCCGAGGAGGGAATAGCGGACCTAAAAGAATCCGTGAATACGCTGATTACCATTCCAAACCAACGTCTCCTCGGAATGGTGGAAAGAACGACTCCGATTAAAGAAGCCTTCAAGAAGGCCAACGATGTTCTCTTGCAGGCTTGCCGCGGGATCGCGGATTTGATCACGACCCCCGGGTTGATCAATTTGGACTTTGCCGATGTGCGAACCATTATGCGGGACATGGGCGGCATGGCCCTGATGGGTAGCGGGACGGGTTCGGGAGAAAACCGCGCGGTTATCGCTGCCCAAAATGCCATGTGCAGTCCACTTCTCGAGGAGGGTTCCATCCAGGGCGCGCGCGGGGTGCTGATAAATATTTCAGGTGGAGATGACTTGACTCTGTTTGAAGTTAATGAGGCATGCTCGCTGATTCACGAGATGGCCCATGAAGATGCCAACATTATTTTCGGTTCGGTAATTGATTCCTCGATGGTCGATAAAATTCGGGTAACTGTGATTGCGACCGGATTTGGGGCCGAAAAAATGATCCGTGAAGTTCCGCCCATTGAAAATGAATCCACCGGAACCGATGGCCGAAAGCTTTCCGTGCCTGCCTATGTACGGGCAAAAGGGAATAAAAAAGATACGGCTCTAAGTTATCAATTGGATGATGATGAGCTGGACGTACCCACTTTTTTGAGGAAACAAGCCGACTGACCTTCCCCTTCGCCGTTCATGGGAGGTCCTCTTCCTAAAAGACGGCGAAATATCCTCTCTACGTGTGCCAGGGGGGCTTGTCCCCCCTGGCCCCCCCCTGGCGTAAAAGGCCATGAAAGTTTTTATCTGATAGACAAACTGCATTTTCATATCGATTTCGATATGATGAAGAAGTAAAGACACACCAACTCCTTTCGGTCGCTACTTATAATGAGATGTCTCATGAAAAATCTTGAAATTCACGAAGAAAAGGGGATGGAATTTCTTTTTTCGCCCTTGTTCAGCGAATTTCTTTTTTTGCGGCATGCTTTCAGCACTCGCCGGGGGGGAACGAGCAAAGAGCCTTTCCGCTCTCTCAATCTAGGTCCTTCGGAGGGAGAGGACCCGGCCCTTGTCAAAGAGAATCGCCGCCGGTTTTTCGAAGCATCGGGGATGAAACCAACAAAGGTGGTGGAGGTGAAGCAGGTCCACGGGGCGAAGGTGATTAATGCCTGCGATATTCCGGAGGACGGGATTGTCGAGGCGGACGGTATAGTGACCAATGCCCCGGGTGTTTTTGCTGCTGTTCAAACGGCGGACTGCCTCCCCGTACTGGTGGCCGATCCGGTGAAGTGTGCTGTCGCGGCGGTGCATGCGGGGCGGCGTGGATTGGCATCCGGTGTCTTGGAGGCCGTTGTCCTGCGGATGAAGGAGTGCTTTGGAAGTGAGGCGGAAAACTTGGTTGCCGCCCTTGGGCCCGCGATATCGGGTAAATGCTACGAGGTGGGCGAAGAGTGCATCCCACCGTTCCAGCAGAAGTACCCCCAGTGGAGGGATTTCTGCATTCCGCTCATGGGCGGGAAGTGGTTTCTGGACCTGCCTCAAGTTGCCAGGCTCCAGCTTGTTTCGGCCGGCCTCTCGGAAGAGCGCATCGGGTCTACCTCATATTGCACGTTTTCCGAGTCCGCCAGGTTTTTCTCTTATCGCCGGGACGGATCGCCAACGGGACGGCTCCTCTCTGCTATCGGTATTGTTTAGCTCGGGAGTTTCGGAGGAGAGGGCATGGGGTTCGACCGGGTTCGCTTCGAGCATGTTCTGGAACGAGTTGCGCGGGCGGCGGAAAGCGCGGGGCGGCGGCCGGAGGATGTCGATCTTGTTTCCGTAAGTAAGACCCAATCCGCCGAGGTCGTCGCGGAGGCTATCGAGGGGGGCGTCCGGATTTTGGGGGAAAACCGCGTGCAGGAGGCGCGGGAAAAACGCGACCTGCTTGATCCGGAGTTGGCGGCGCGGGCGAGGTGGCATCTCATCGGCTCGCTCCAGCGGAACAAGGCACGGCAGGTTCCGGGGCTCTTTGATGTGGTGGAGTCGGTGGATTCGCTTGCCCTTGCCAACGAACTCGCCCGCCGGATTGAGGGCGCGGGAGGAGGACCGCTCGATATCTATATCCAGGTAGATACCGGGGATGAACCCCAGAAGGGCGGCCTCGATCCTGGCGATATCCCGGGATTCCTCGATAATATCGTGGAGCTCGGCGCCCTCCGGGCGGTGGGCCTGATGTGCATCCCCCCGCTGGGGCGGAGTCCCGAGGAGAGCCGACCGCATTTCAGGAAATTGCGGGAAATTCGAGACAACGCCCTCGCCGCGGGACACGCTACGGTCCGGGGCCTCTCGATGGGGATGTCCGCCGACTTTGAGGTGGCCATCGAGGAGGGCGCCACCTCGGTCCGGGTCGGCACGGCTATTTTCGGACCCCGGCCCCCGGCCTGATTTCGCCGCATCTGCTCCCCCCCATCGCCGCCCCCGGTTCCCTCCGCCGGGCTCCTATATTGTCTTGAGCCCGCGAATCCAGTAGTCTCAATGTGTTAGGGGTTTCACTATTTTATTTTCCGGGAGCGCGGGATGGACTCTGAGCAGATCGCAATCATCGGCGGTGGAAACATGGGCGAGGCTCTCGCCGGAGGGATGGTCAAGGCCGGCCACGCCTCCCGCGAGCGGATTGTCCTCGCCGAGCCTTTCGAGGCGCGCCGCGAGCATCTCAAGTCTGACGGCTACCGGGTCGTGGAAGGCGGACCCGATGCCGTTCGCGGGGCCGGGACCGTGCTCTTCGCCGTGAAGCCCCAGGACCTCGGCTCAGCCCTGGCCCAGCTCGACGGCGAGGTTTCGGTGGCGGACCACCTCCTCGTCTCCATCGTCGCCGGTGTCCCCACCACCCGCTACACCAAAGCCTTCGGTGAGGCCGCCCGCGTCATCCGCGTCATGCCGAATACGCCGGCCCTCGTCGCCACGGGCGCGGCCGGGGTGTGCGCCGGCGGGGCCGCGACCGCGGAAGATCTCGCCGCCGCCGTCAAGATGCTCGAGTCCGTTGGCCGCGCGGTGGAGGTTCCCGAACCCCTGATGGACGCTGTGACCGGCCTTTCGGGGAGCGGACCCGCCTACGTGTTTCAGTTTATCGAGTCCCTGGCGGATGGTGGGGTGTGCGCCGGCCTGCCGCGCGACAAGGCGATGATGCTGGCCGCTCAGACCGTCATGGGCTCGGCCAAAATGGTGCTCGATCTGAACGAGCATCCCGGCCGTTTAAAGGATATGGTCGCCTCTCCGGGAGGGACGACCATCGCGGGCCTCCACGCCCTCGAAAAAGGGGGCCTCCGGGCCGCCGTCATCGATGCCGTCATGGCCGCCTCGAAGCGAAGCAAAGAGCTGGGAGCCGGCTAGGCGGCCGGTTCGGCGAAAGGGGTTATTCGTGTTCTTGCTCTCGAATTTTATCAGCGCCTCCGCGACACTCATCGGCTATATTTTGACCCTTTATATGTGGATTATTATCATCCGGGCGCTGATTTCATGGGTGAATCCCGATCCCAACAATCCCATCGTCGAGATTCTCTACCGCCTGACCGAGCCGGTTCTCGCTCCCGTCCGCGCCCGGTTGCCTAATTTCGGCGGACTCGACATCAGCGCCATCGCTGTTCTTCTCGGAATTTTTTTTCTACAGAGTTTTTTGGTCAGAAGCCTTTACGATATCTCTCAACTGATGCGTTGAGGG
This sequence comes from bacterium, assembly GCA_030922375.1. Taxonomy (GTDB): domain Bacteria; phylum UBA8248; class UBA8248; order UBA8248; family UBA8248; genus UBA8248. Next base: position 9,105 of record JAVEPB010000207.1, read on the forward strand.
GACTCAGGCGGGGGGACTAAAGAATGAAGTTGACCGGCGGCGATATCAGGAAACAGGATTTTCCCAGAAAAATGCGCGGCTACGACACGCTCGATGTAAATGCATTTCTCCAGTTCGTGGCCGACGAGATGGACCACCTAAACGCGGCCAACGAAGAGTTGAGCGAAAAATGCGCCCAGCTCTCGCGCAAGGTGAGCGAAATGGTGGGCCGCGAGGGCCGGATCGAAAAGAGTCTTCAGGCCGTGACCGCTCTCAGAGAGGAAACGCAGTCCCAGTCCGGGCAGTTGCTCGAAAATTCAAAGGCCGAAGCCGAAAGGGTGGTCACCCAGGCCGAGGAGGACGCCTCCCGCATTCGGCAGGAGTCGGAATGGAACTCCCGCCGCCTGAAGGACGAGGTGGCCGCGCTTGAGAAATTGAGGGAAAAAACCGTCCAGAACCTCGCCGAGGTGCTTCGCATGCAGACACGCCTTCTCGAAAACGAGGCAGATCGCCTGGGAATCGATATTCCGAAAATCTCGGGCGACGAAGGCGCGAAGGTGGTTCCCATCAAACACAAGGCGGAAAGCGAGGGGAAGTGATCCCCGTTCGCCGGGATGGAGGCGCCCTGAGTTTCGAGGTGGCGGTTCAGCCCCGCTCATCGAAGGCCGCCGTCGAGGGGGCACGGGGAGGCGCCCTGAGGGTCCGGCTGACCTCGCCGCCGGTGGATGGGGCGGCGAACAAGCAGTGCGTGGAAGTTCTGGCGAAAGCCCTTCGGATCCCCAAAAGCACTGTCGAAATCGTTTCGGGAGCGAGTTCCAGGCGAAAGCGGATTCGAATCGACTGCGGCGATCCCTCCGCGCTGGAAAGCCAACTGGCTTCGTTGATTGAGAAAACCTCCTGACATTAAACGACCCTGGCGGTTTCCCCACTACGAGATGTCCGTTTGGAGATGATCTTGGAATCCGATGGAAATTTTCACACATTGGAATACCGGGACGGCGCGCTTCATCTGATCGATCAGCGGCGCCTGCCCGGGGAGGAGAGCTACATCGAGTGCCGGACCGAGGCAGAGGTGGCGGACGCCATTCGCACGATGGTGATTCGCGGGGCTCCGGCCATCGGCGTCGCCGCCTCCTATGGAATGGCGATTGCCGCCGCGAGAAGCGCGGAAATGAGCCCTTCCGATCAGGCCGCCGCCCTCGATGCCGCGGCCGAACAACTCGCCGCCACCCGGCCGACGGCGGTGAACCTGTTCTGGGCGATAAAACGGTTTCGCGCGGCGGCCAGAGAGAGCGGATCCACGGGAAAGGCGCTGGCGGAGGAGCTCCTCGAACTCGCCCATGAAACCCACCGCGAGGATATCGCCATCTGCCGCCGGATTGGGGACCACGGCGCGGCCCTGCTGCCGCCGGGTTCGAGCATCCTCACCCACTGCAACGCGGGTGCGCTGGCCACGGCGGGGTACGGTACCGCGACCGGTGTGATCAGGAGCGGATTCCGGGACGGGAAGGTAAGCCGGGTGTTCGTGGACGAAACGCGCCCGTTCCTCCAGGGGGCCAGACTGACGGCCTGGGAACTCAGCCGCGACGATATTCCGGTCGTGTTGATCACCGACAATATGGCGGCCTACTGCATGCACCTCGGCCGGATTGGCGCGGTGGTCGTCGGAGCCGATCGGGTGGCCGCGAACGGCGATGTGGCGAACAAGATCGGCACCTACGGGGTTGCGATCCTCGCCCGGGAGCACAAGATTCCTTTCTATGTGGCGGCTCCGCTGAGCACCATCGATATGGACACCCCGAGCGGGGCCGGGATTCCGATTGAGGAGCGCTCCCCGGAGGAGGTCCGCCGGGTCGGCGGAGAATTGATCGCCCCGGAGGAGGTCGAGGTTTTCAACCCCGCTTTCGATGTGACGCCCGCCGCCCTGGTGGACGGTCTCATCACCGAGCGCGGCGTCGTGCGGCTGGCCGAGGGGGAGAGCCTTTCCCCCCTCTTTGAAGGCTCAAGCGCATCATAATCAATTAGTTGTCCCGTATCCCCCCGGTGGCGCGCGGCCTCCCGGAGCTATTGACTTGGGAAAGGGAGCGGCTTATAAACTGACTCGCCCGACCTATCGGCGAAATAAATATGCGGGGCTGTAGCGAAGATGGTTATCGCGCCGGCCTGTCAAGCCGGAGATCGCGGGTTCGATCCCCGTCAGCCCCGCCAGATATTTTCTTGCCGCCGGGAATCCCCCGGCGGTATTTTTTTTAGGAGGGAGTCGAATGGGGGGAGATTCGCCGCAGGTTCACGCCGGGCAGATCGTTGTGGACGCTCTTGTCCGGGAAAACGTCGAGAAAATGTTTTGCGTTCCCGGCTCTCACGTTCTTCAGTTCTACGATGGGTTGCGGGATGCGCCCTCCATCAACCTCATTACCTGCAAGATGGAGCCGAACGTCTCTCTGATGGCCGATGCCTACGGCCGCCTCACCGGAAAGCCGGGTGTCTGCCTGCTGACTGCGGGGCCCGGAGTGGCCAATTCCGTGGCCGGCCTGGCCCAGGCCTACGGAGCCGCCTCGCCGGTGGTTCATTTGACGGGGGGGATTCCACTCAAGGCCACACGCGAGGCGTTTCACGGGGTCGATAATCCCTCGTTCACCCAGGAGATGTGCCGCAACGTGACGAAGTGGAGCGCCCGCATCGAGCGCATCGAGGATATTCCCGCCACCATGGCCAAGGCGTTCCGCATTTGCCAGAGCGGAAGGCCGGGGCCGGTTCATGTCGAGTTCCCCCGCCTCTCGGACTACGAGCCTCATATCCTGCAGTCCGAACCCGTTTCCCTGCCGGCCTATCGAACGGAGGGTGTGGAAGTGATCGAGCCCTCCGGCGAGGACATCGAGCAGATCGCCCTGCGGCTTCTCTCCGCCAAGGCTCCCGTCATCTGCGCGGGCAAGGGCGTCATGCGGAAGAGGGGGATAAAGGAGTTGGTGGAAATCGCCGAGATTCTTTCTGCCCCCGTCGTTTATCCCCAGGACTCCATGGGCATTATTCCCGACGATCATCCTCTAGCGGCGGGCCATTTCATCGCCACCCGGTCGGACCCCCGGTTCGATTACGTCATGGGGGGCGCCGACCTTCTCTTGTCGGTCGGGGTCAGGGCCTCGACCGCGGAAACCGTCTTTTTAAAGGGGCGCGCCCCCGGGGAAAGCATCCTCGTCGGATTCGACGACGCCGAGGACGAGAACTATTCGAGGAAGGACGAGATCGTCGCGGATCCGAAACTGTTTCTGGCGGCGCTTCTCGAGCGCCTGAAGGGGGAGAGCCGGCCCGGCGGCGAGGAGGTCAAAAAAGAGATCGCCCGGATCCGGACCGAGTTCAGGGAGTCGGTCCGGACCTTCATCGACGGAGGCCGGGGCGATGTGCCCGTGCATCCGGGCTTCATCGTCGAGACGATAGCGAAAACCATCGCCCCGGACGCCGTGGTGGTGAGCGATGTCGGAAATTGCCAGATGTGGGGGCGGTATTATCTTCCCCTCACCAACCCCGAATCTTTTTTGCAGTCGGGCGTCTGGAACGCCATGTCTTTTTGTCTGCCGACGGCGATTGTCGCCAAGCTGGAGAACCCCGGCAGGCAGGTTGTCGGGATTTCGGGGGACGGGGCGTTCCTGATGACAATCGGGGATTTCGTCACCGCCTGCGAGTACGGCGCGAACGCCGTCTTCGTGGTTTTCAACGACGGAGCGTTTTCTCAGATGGTGGGCCAGCAGGAGAGGCTTTACGGCGAGGCCTACGGTTGCGAATTCAAGAGCCCCGATTTCGCCGAGATCGCCGGCGCTTGCGGCGGGTTGGGGATTCGGGTGGAGGAGCCCGGCCAGCTGGCGCCGGCCCTTGAGCGGGCGCTCGCCGCCGGGCTGCCCGCCATCATCGACGTAGCGACGACCTATAGGCCGACCCCGCCGTATTAAGGGAAGGACGAGAGTCGCGGTGGCTCATCGGAGCCGAGGCGCTCGCCCGCTTGGGTCTTCGGGCCCGGGCCTTTAAGCGAAAGAGCGGCCCGGACGAGCGGGCTCCCTCTGGCGCCCGGCTCATTATTATTGACTCGGCGATAAGCCTCGTTATAATACGCCCCCATACCACTTGTCCGACCCACCCCACCCGCGGAGGACCCGGCATGTTCTATGCTGTGGGTCCCCATTCGCCGCGCTGACATGCGAAGTGAAATAAATAATCAGGAGGGAGGCGTTTCATGCCCAAGCCCAAAGTAATTCTTCAGCTCTACCCGATGCTCCCCGCCAAGGATCGGCAGGACCGCGAAAATAAGCGGCCGCTCGGGCGCAACAATGAGATATACAACAAGGTGCTCCACGACTGGCTGGACATCGTAAGGGCGGCGGACCAGCTCGGCTGCTGGGGTATCAGCACCATCGAGCACCATCTCCACACAGAGGGCTACGAGGTGGGGCCCAATCCGGGGATATTGAACGCCTGGTGGGCTTCCCACGTGAAAAACGCCCGCGTGGGGGCGCTGGGCTACGTCATGGCGACCCAGGACCCGATCCGCGTGGCCGAGGAGTGCGCTATCCTCGACCACATCACCAAGGGGAAATTTTTCGTCGGCGTCGCGCGGGGTTACCAGTCGCGCTGGGCGAACATCCTGGGCCAGGCCAACGATTCGGTGGCGGCGGTCTCGCGGTATATGGGCGGAGCGGACGACATCAAGAACCGCGATATTTTCGAGGAGCGCATGGATATGCTCCTCAAGTGTTGGGCCGAGGACTCGCTTGTCCTCGACGGCAAGTATTATCAGGCCCCCTATCCGATCAGGGACGGCATCGAGTACCCGGCCTGGAAGAGCGCCAAAGGCGCGGGAGTGGACGGCGAAATCGACGACGAGGGCCGGGTGCGGCGGGTGGGTGTGTGTCCCGCCCCCTATCAGGACCCTCATCCCCCTATCTTTCAGGCGGTTAGCGCCAGCGCCGATTCCATTCGGTTCGCGGCTCAGCGGGGTTTCCGCCCCACTTATTTCACGAAACTCGAAAAGATGGCGGAGTTTAGCCGCCTCTATGTCGAGGAGGGCCAAAAGGCGGGCCATGGCTGGGCGCTCGGCGAGCGTCAGAACATGTGCCGGTGGATTCATGTGGCCGGCTCCGAGAAAGAGTACAACGAGAAGCTCCGCAATTACGATCAGGACATTTATCAGAACTTCTACGTACCGTTTTTCCCGCAGTTCCCGGACGATACGGAGAGCATCGACTGGGTCCAAAACATCAAGGACAGCGGCATTTTCCACGGCGGTACCCTCGATCAGCTCACCCGGCAGTTCGTGGATTCCTACAAGGTGGTTCCAGCCGAGTACATCACGCTGATCTGGCATTACGCCCAACAGCCCAAGGACGAGGTCATCCATGAGCTTGAAACCTTCATGACCAAGGTGCTTCCCGAGCTCGAGGGGCCCCCTTCGAGCGGCAACAAGGTGGGCGGGGTCGGCTGATCCGGGAAAACAAGGATTCGAAAGCTCTGGTATGAACTCGGGGGAGCCATCGATTTCGGAATTCGTTCGAACAGGAGGGGAATCATGTACGAGATTGTCGATCTCAGCCAGGAAATCTACACGAATGCCCCCCGTTTTCGGGGACACCCGGCCACGAAAATCGAATACATCGCCCGTCACGAAGACATGGAAAGCGCCCCCATCAAGCCCAAGGACATTACCTACGCGGCGATGATGCTCCACATGTGCGATCATGGTCCGACTCACACCGATTCGGTGAGCCATATCGACGAGCGTGAGACCGCCCCGAATATCGATCAGTCGCCTCTTTCGATGTTCCTCACGCGGGGCATCGCGCTCGATTTTACCGGTCAGGTCGAGCCCGGGCAGGAAATCTCTCTCCAGCTTATCCAGGACGAACTCACCAAGCGAAATCTCACCCCGCCTAGGGAAGGTACGCTCCTTTTTACGGGGGGCCACTACCGCCGGACGTTTCCTCGGGAGGAATACATCTCCGAGTATCCGGGTCTGGGACGTGAGGCGGCGGACTTTCTCTACCGCGAGTGCGGCGTCGTGAACATCGGCCAGGACGCGCCCAGCATCGATGCCGGGGTCAATGCCAATGACCTGACTTTTCCGTGCCATGTGATATGCCGCGAGCTTCAGCGCCATAACACCGAAAATCTTGCCAATATCGAGGAGGTGGCCGGAAAGGAATTTCTTTACGTAGGGCTCCCCCTTAAAATCCGGAAGGGGACGGGGTCGCCCATAAGAGCCGCCGCCATCCTGAACCTCTGAGCCGGGCTTAATACAGGTAAATAAATTTAAATCAATAGTTTGCAATTAAGAGAGGCCCCCTTGGGTGATTTTTTCGGCTTGATTGGGGAGAGGGACGTAAATAACCGTTCCCGGGTTGTTCCTAATTCGATTCCGCCCAATATTAAGAGAAATAAATCCGAATCCATGATATTTGGGGTCAATTTTTGATTTTTGTGATTTTCGTGTAAAATTTCCCGTATAGACACAGCATGAATATCGAATCCTATTGGGGGTGGATTTTTCTATTTTGAAAGATCGATGTTTCTCCCGAGATGCGGTGATTCGCCGAGGAAATGATC
>JAVEPB010000208.1 GCA_030922375.1 bacterium
GGGCGAATGGATACGCTTTCGAGGCTTTCAGGGGCTTCTCTGCCGGGAGGGGGGAACGGAGGCGGAAGCCCCTTGTAATTGCCCGGTTTCGCAGCCAAGGCGCCGGCATCCCCCACGATGGACGCGGAATATGAAGTTCCATTCCTGACATGATTCAGCCCAGCGGTATCAGGTGAGGCAATCGTCATCAGTAAATCGATTCTGCGCCTTCGTCCAGCGGGCGCTAGCGGTTAGCCACGTAAAATGAATGAGGAGAACATGCGTAAGTATCATCTGTTGGCCCCCGGTCCCACGCCCGTGCCCCCCCGGGTTCTCGAGGCGATGGCGCGGCCTCTGATGCACCATCGAACAAAGGACTTCGAAGCTCTTTTCGAGGAGGTCCGCAGCGGGCTTTCCTGGCTCTACCAGTCCGAAGGGGATGTCATTATGTTGGCGGCCTCGGGCTCGGGCGGCATGGAGGCCTCGGCGGTGAATCTCCTTTCTCCGGGCGATTCGGCTCTGGTGGTCGAGGGAGGAAAATTCGGAGAGCGATGGGTGGAAATATGCCGCGCCTACGGATTTGAAGCGGACGTCATCTCGGTCGAGTGGGGCCGGTCGGTCGATCTCGGCGAGGTGGAGAGCCGCCTCAGTGCGGGTGCCCACCGGGCCGTTTTCGTTCAGGCGAGCGAGACCTCAACCGGGGCGAAACACGATGTCCGGCAACTGGTCGAGGTCGTCCGGCGCACCTCGCCCGATACCCTCGTCGTCGCGGACGCCATCACCGCCCTTGGGGTCTACGACCTCCGGCCCGAGGAATGGGATTTGGATGCGGTTATCACGGGCAGCCAAAAGGCGTTGATGCTTCCGCCTGGCCTGGCCTTCGTCTGGTTGAGCGAGCGCGCCTGGGTGGCGGCCGAGAAGGCCGGGAGCCCTCGCTTTTATTTCGATTTGCGCATCGAGCGAAAAAGCCAGGCGAAAAACACCACCGCCTGGACGCCCGCCATATCGCTTGTCGAGGGCCTCAGAGTGGCGCTAGAAATGATGCGGGGCGAGGGTCTTGAAAATATTTTCGCTCGCCACGCACGACTGGCCGGCGGCATGCGCGCGGCTCTTCGCGCCCTGGGGCTCGATATTTTCCCCAAGGATCTTCTGAGCGAATCGGTCTCGGCTGTCAGTGTGCCCGAGGGGGTAGACGGAAAAGCGATTCCCCGGTTGATGCAGAATGAACAGGGAATCACTATAGCCGGCGGCCAGGGCCATTTGAGCGGGAAAATTTTCAGAATCGGACACATGGGCTATGTCGATGAATCGGACATGCTGGCCGCGATCGGTGGCCTCGAAAGAGTGTTGAGCAGCCTTGGCCATGAACTCGAGAAAGGCGCGGGGCTAACCGCCGCACAAGAGGAATTCGGGATATGAGCGCAGACATCAGGGTTTTAATTTCGGAGCCTCTCTCGTCCCGCGCCGAGGAAATCCTCTCGGGGGCGGAGGGTTTCGAGGTCATCAACAAGCCGGGGCTTCCCCGGGAGGAGTTAATCGAGATCGTCCGGGATTGCGACGCTCTTCTGGTGCGCAGCGCCACAAATGTGGACGATGAAATCCTCGGCGCCGGCGACCGGCTCAAGGTTGTCGCCCGAGCCGGGATCGGGGTGGATAACATCGATTTGGAGAGCGCGAGCCTTCGCGGGATCCTGGTGGTCAACGCGCCCGACGGCAATATTATCACCACGGCGGAGCACACCGTGGCCTTGTTGTTCGCCCTGGCCCGGAAAATTCCCGCCGCGGTCCGATCGGTGATGGAGGGACATTGGGAGCGGAGCAAGTTTGTCGGGAGCGAACTCTCCTCGAAAGTGCTCGGTGTGATCGGTCTCGGACGGGTCGGTTCAACGGTGGCGCGGCTGGCCGGTAACCTGGGCATGAACGTGGTCGCCTACGATCCGTTTATTTCGGCGGAGGCGGCCGAGAAACGAGGTGTGAAGCCGGTGTCGCTGGACGAGCTTCTCGTTCAATCCGACTACATCAGTCTCCATGTTCCGAAAACAACCGAGACGGCAGGCCTGATTGGGGCGGAGGAGATCGCCCGGATGCGCTCCGGAGCCTGCATCGTGAACTGCGCGCGAGGCGGGCTTCTCGACGAGGAGGCCGCCGCCGCCGCCCTCGACAGTGGGCAACTCGCGGGCGTAGCTCTCGATGTATACGCTGTTGAGCCTCCCGGGGCGGAGAGCGCTCTTGTCGGGCGTGACGACGTTATCTGCACCCCTCATTTGGGAGCCTCCACCAAGGAGGCGCAAGAGAACGTCGCGGTCAGCGTAGCCGAACAAGTGGTGGCCTATCTGACAACGGGTGGTGTCAAGAACGCGGTGAACCTTCCCTCGCTCAGCGCGGAGGACCTGGAGCGGCTCGGCCCCTACCTTGTTCTGGCCGAGCGGCTGGGAAGTTTCCTGGCCCAGCTGACGGGAAGCGGGCCAAAGGCCCTCGAGGTGACATACGGAGGCCCGCTCGAGAGCCCGGTGGAACCGCTTGCCGCGGCCGCCCTCAAAGGGCTCCTGGGGCATTTTATGAGCGGCGCCCGTGTGAATCTGGTAAACGGTCCCATCCTGGCCAAGGAGCGGGGAATCGAGATCGTGTCCACTTACCGGAGCGAGATGCCTGTGTACACGAACTTGATTGAGTTGAAGGTGCGCACCGACAGGGGAGAGCGCTCCGTCGCGGGAACATTCATCCATGAAAACGAGCCGCGCATCGTGCGGATCGATCAGTTCAGCGTTGACGCTGTTCCCGAGGGGTACATGCTCATATTCACGAACGACGATCAGCCCGGAATGATTGGCCTGATAGGAACCTTGCTCGGAGAGCACAGGATTAACATCGCCGGCATGCAACTCGGCCGGACGCGGAAAAACGACAAGGCGGTGGCGATTCTCGCGGTGGACGATCCGATTCCGGATGAGGTGATGGATAAGGTTCGTTCCATTCCGAATATCAATGACGCCAATCTCGTCCTGTTGTGATGAGAGAGGGTTAAGGTGGCGGATTCATGAATCCAGGTAATCCGATAAAAGCGATGCCGAAGGGGTCGAGGGTGTTTCTCCCCGAGCAGGCCGGCCGAAAAAGACGAATCGAAACGCGCCTTCTTGAGGTGTTCGCGCGGTGGGGATTTCGTCAAATCGTGACGCCCGCGTTCGATCTTTACGCGCCTGGAAATGGAGGACAAATCCGGGATACCCAGACTTTCCGCCTTGTGGACATGGACACAGGGGGGCTCCTGGCGCTTCGCTCGGACGTGACGCCCCAGATTGCTCGCCTCGCGGGGACTATTCTTTCCGACCATCCCCGGCCGCTCCGGCTTTCCTATGTGACCAATGTTTTTCGCCATGCCCATGTGGCGGGCGTTCTTCGGCGGGAGTTTTGGCAGGCGGGAGTGGAGTTGATCGGTCTCGTTTCGCTCGAGGCCGACGTCGAAATG
>JAVEPB010000209.1 GCA_030922375.1 bacterium
CCGCTCTCAAGATCGTCCCGGAATGAATCAACGTCCAGGCCACTCTCCTCGGCGACGCCCATCAGTACGGCCGCGTCGGAGATGTTCCGGTTTTCGGTGAAAAAAGCGGTCAGAAGATTCAAATGAAAGCGATCCCAAAAGGCCTTCCCTTGGTCGCGGGCGGCCAAGCCCGCCTCGGCCGAAACTATCGAGCAGACGGGGAATTTTTCATCGCTTTCCCACATTCGAAAATCGCCGGATTCGAGCTGGTCGTTTGCATTTATCCAATGCGCGCGCCTGTAATCATTAAAAACGCAGTCCGGGTCGGGCTCTGGGCGGAGGAGAAACGAGCGATACTCGATATCTACCTTGTCTCCATATTCATCCTGGATTTTGTTCAGGCGCACGGCCGAATTGAAGCACCAGGGTCAAAGAAAATCGCTGAACACCTTGAAGCGGACCGGAGCGTGGATCACCGAATCACTCCTTTCGAAAAGGGGACGGAAGGAAATCGCTCCCACCCTCCCCACCAGTTAGCTCGCGCGAATATCAGGCAACCGGAATATTCTCAGGCGCTTACCTCGAACCGCACAGACACCGGAGCGCCCTTTTTCACTTGTATGGTTTGGGCGGCGTTTCCGGCCGGAACGAAAATCTCCAAACGGGACCAACTATTGAAATGGGCGCCGATCTGACCTTCCAGGGTTTCTTGATAATATTCGCTCATGCCCTTGATAATATTATCACCGATTTCAATCACCGGCATGCACTCATTCTCTTCCTCCCCCACCCGGAGTTCCCCTTCCCAGAAAACGCCTGTTTCGATGTTCGTAATCAAGTTGCCGAAACGGTCGATATATATCACCTCACCCCATATCGTACCCTGGGAATCCATATCGGCCTTGACGTTGGCCAGTTTAATGGGATCGGACACGATGGGTCCGAACTTTTCGGCCGCTTCCTCCGTGGAAAGATATCCGGCGACGGGGGCGAAAACATCACGTCCGTGAAAAGTTGAACTCACTCTATCCAGAAAGAAATCCACCGTCCGCAATTCCCGTGTCCACAGGTAGGCGGGATCTTCTAAAGCGTATGAGAATATGCCGTTGTCCGGTCCGACAAAATAATAATTTTCGGTAACAGTGAGGATCCCCCTTCTATCGCTCCCCACGCCTGGGTCGACCACCCCGACGTGAATTGTCCCCTTGGGAAAGTAGTGATAGGCCGCGGCCAGGATTACAGACGCTTCTTGGATCTCAAAAGGTCGGATGGTGTGGGAAATATCGATGATCTGGATATTTGGATTAATATCAAGCATTACCCCTTTCATGACTGACACATAATGGTCCGATACGCCGAAATCGGTGAGAAGGGTGATAACCCGCCGCGGGTCGGTGTCCCCTTCCAGTCCCCGACCCCCTTTATCGAAAGGCTCGAGGCGCGTCTGCTCGTCGCTCATAAGCGCTCAACTCCCCAAAGCTTCTCAAAACGGGAGGTCCGTGGCTGTCTTCCGACTTCATTCCGCCCAAAGGGCTCGAGGCGGAGCTGCACGGTCCGCCCAATCCAATCGTCCGGTCCGTTGGCAAGAACACGGATGTAATTATCGGTCAGTCCGGTAAGAAAACCGCCATCCTTCAGTCGCCGCTCGAATAGGACTTCCGCCCTCGCCCCAATTTGGGATGCCACGAAGGCCGCCCACTTTCGATCGCCAAGATCGCCGAGTGCCCGCACCCGGGAACGGACCGTTGCGGGTGAAAGTTTTTTTCCCATGGCGGCGGCCTCTGTCCCCGCGCGCGGAGAGTAGGGAAAAACGTGCATATACGCGAGCGGAACCGCTCTTACCCATTCGAGGGTTCTCTCGAATGCCGAGTCGGATTCTCCCGGAAATCCTGAGATGAAATCCGCTCCAAGGCAAACGCCCGGAATCCTTCGCCCAATTTCTTCAAATTTGCTGGCGCAGGGTTCCGACCGGTAATTTCGCCCCATTCTGGAGAGAACCTCATCATCCCCGCTCTGTACCGGAATGTGGAAATGTCTGCATACGTATGCTTCTCCTTCAGTTGCATTTTCATATGCGTGAGTCGAAACCGTTCGGATGAGCTCACGCGTCAATTCGCCCGGCTCGACAGACGAAAGGCGAAGGCGCCCGAGTCCCCTCACCTCGAGCAACCGCCTGACGAGCCGGCTGAGGGTGGTTCGCTCTTCGAGATCGCGTCCATACGCACCGAGGTGTATGCCCGTCATGACGATTTCGATGTGCCGGTCACCCACGAGTCTTTCAGCCTGGGCCGCGCACGCTCCAGGACCGAGCGAGCGGCTGGGCCCTCTGGCAAGAGTCGTCGCGCAGAAACTACAAGAGAAATCGCATCCGTCCTGGACTTTCAGCAACGCGCGGGTGCGGCCCTCAAAATGAGACAGAGAGAAGGTCTCAAGTCGGGTTCCATCTTCCATCGGCGCGACGCGCACCTCGGGCGATCGGGCCTCCCCCCCGTTCCTCCGAACAGGTAGGGACAGGTGGTGTGGAAGATGGATTTTCTCCGCATTTCCCAGGAGCAGATCCGCTTCGGGAATGTGCATTTCATCAGGATTGGCCTGGGGCGCGCAGCCGGCCAAGACGACCCGGCCCCATTCCGGCGCAAGACGTCTCGCCCGCCGGGCAAGCCGCCTTGATTCGCGATCGGCTTCCGCCGTCACGGTACACGTATTGACCACGTATACGTCCGCCCCCTGGCCGAATGGTACAATCTCGTAGCCGGCCTTGGTGCACCGATGCCGCATCGCCTCGCCCTCGGCCTGGTTCAACTTGCATCCCAGGCTCGCGATTGCGATACGCCGTCGGGGTTTCCGAGCGTTCACAACCACTTTCCGACCGGAAGAAAAAAATTTGAAGTTAGAAATAGGTATTCAGTGGAAGTAGTTGACATAATTAAGGATTTTACGCTGACCATTCCCCCTTTCGCAAGAGTCTGTGAGGTTGACGGCAACATGATTTGATTGATACTTTGCCCACTCTATGAGAGCGAAAAACGTGATTTTTTCAGCTGTCCGAATCGGTGCCCGTTGGTCTTCCAGTTCCAAATTCCGGCTCGGTCGGACTTATTCGATTGCGTCATTTGACGTTCCAGGGCACAATTTCTCGACTTTTTGGGAAAGCCTGAAGCTCTTTCACGAGGATACGAATACGTCCCATGCGTGGATTTGATTTTGTCGCCCCAACCACCGTCAGCGGTGTGCTGAAATCCACCGCCCGGAAAAATTACAAGTTTATCGCGGGTGGAACCAACTTTCTCCCCGACCTTCGTCACCAACACGAAAGAGGACCCGAACTCGTCATTGATCTCATGCGAGTTTCCGGCCTCCGCGAAATCAAGAAGGGCAAGAAGAAAATCACACTCGGCGCCCTCACTACAATGACCGCCCTGCTGGAAAACAAGTTCATCACCCGTGAAACGCCGATCCTTTCAGCCATGTCCGCCAAATTCGCGGGTCCAATAATCCGAAATCGGGCCACCATTGCGGGAAATCTTGTAGGCGGAGGTCCGGCGGCCGACGTCGTTCCCCCCCTCCTCGCCCTCAAGGCGAACGTTACCCTCGTCAGCCGAAAAGGAAAACGGACCTTGGCACTTGACAAGTTCTTAACCGGCTATCGCCAGACCGCCATCCGCACTGGTGAGCTCATCACCGGGGTATCGTTCTCCCCGCCGGGGAAAAACCATAGATGGGGCTACTATAAGCTCGCTCGCCGAAGGGCCATGGCTATCACCGTTGTCGGAGTGGCGATCGTGCTCAAAGTGAAGGGGAAAATATGCCAAGAGGCCGGGATCTCTCTCGGCGCGGTGACCCCCGCTCCCATCCGTTGCTATGAGGCCGAAAAAATACTCGAAGGCAATGAAATAAACCTCTCTCTCGTCCAACGTGCGGCGAAGGCCTGTGAAGCGGTGGCAAAACCCATCGACGACATTCGCGCCTCAGCCGAATACCGCAAGCTGATGTGCGAGGTTTTGCCACGGCGCATGATTTCCCAGGCATTGGATATTCCACTTCCTTTGGAGGCAGGTTGAAGACCTGCCATCTTCCGGATCA
>JAVEPB010000210.1 GCA_030922375.1 bacterium
TTCCCTCAGCTTGCCGATGATCTGCTCTGGTGTATGACGCTTATTGGGCATGAATCATTCCCCCGAATCGGGCGGTCACGCCGAAAGAGTACCGAAAATCCTCTCATTCAGCATGGACCGACGTGAGGGGGGCACGTCAGACCAGCTCGGCCAGGCGCTGGCCAACCGGGCGATCCAAAATGGGCTCACCCTCAACCTGATCGGCGGGCTCGCCGTCCGGCTGAGTTGCCGGAAAATCCTCCGGGAGGTTCCCACCCTAGAGCGGCCGATCCGGAACATCAATTTCGCCGGCTACTCGAAAGACCGCTCGCGGATCGAAAAGATGATGCAGGACGCCGGGCTGAACGCGGACCGGGAGTTCAACATGGCCAACGGCGGCGAACGCATCATATTCGTCTCGCAGGGGCGCGGCGCCGAGAACCGCGTCGAGGTGTTTTTAGACAATTTGAAGATGAACCACGAAATTCCCTTCGTGGACCGCCTCGACCCCGAAAGCCTGACGGTCTCCCCCACCGAATTAATCTTGAGCAAGCTTCAAATCGTCGATCTCGCCAGAAAGGACGCGATGGATCTCTTTGCTCTTGCCGCGACTTTCGATTTCGAGACCGAACAGAAGGACCTGGAGACCCCCATCGTCAACACGCGCTACATCAGCCAGCTTTGCGCCGAAGACTGGGGTTTTTACTGGACGATCACGCGAAATATCCGGCGCCTTGGCGAGGAGAATTTCTCCTCCATCCCGCGCCGCTTTACACCGAAATTCAGGGAGCACCTGGGTTCCCTTCTGAGGGAGATCGACAGCGTGCCCAAGGGCTTCAAGTGGAAGGCCCGTTCGATCGTCGGGGCGCGCATGAGGTGGTACGAAATTCCGAAAGCGGCCTAGCGCTCCGGCCCTGAGACCCGGGTAGCAGCAGTTCACGGCGGTGCCGGGCCGTGACTCCCCGGACGCTGTAAACTGCGACGCTAGAGGATTGGAGTCATGTTCAAAACCAAATCAGAAAGAGGCGAGCACTGGATATCGATTTCGGATTTAATGTCCGGTCTGATGGTCATCTTCCTCTTCATCGCCATCAGCTACATGAAGGAGGTCACGGCTGACCGCGACAAGATCCTCGAGATCGCCGTTACCTGGAAGGAAACCCAGCAGGAGCTTTACAAGGCGCTCGAAAAAGAGTTCCGGGACGATCTGAGAAGGTGGCGCGCCACCCTGAACCAGGAGACCCTCTCCGTCCGCTTCCACAACCCCGAGCTTCTCTTCGAATCGGGAAAATCGACCATCAAGCAGGGTTTCTTGGAAATTCTTCAGAGCTTCTTCCCGCGCTACATCCGAATCCTCCAGCTCGATAAATTTCGCCAGAATATCGCCGAGGTGCGGATCGAGGGCCACACCTCCTCCGAGTGGAGCCAGAACATTGTGGGCGACTCCGCCTACTTCCTGAACATGGAGCTCTCCCAGGACCGCACCCGCGCCGTCCTGGAGTTCTGTATGCGGCTTCCCGCGGTGAATAACTTCCGCGAGTGGGCAAAGGGAAACATCACGGCGAACGGCCTCTCGTCGAGTAAAATCGTCAAATCGGCGAACGGCGAGGAAAACAAACTCCTGTCGCGGCGGGTGGAATTCAGGGTCCGCACCAACGCCGACAAGCAAATCGCCAGGATTTTAAGCATCGGCTAACCTCTCCCCCCCCGCGCCTAGCGGAGGGAGACCATGATCCCCCCCGCGACGACCAGCAAAGCCGCCAGCACAATCAACCCGGTGATCCGCTCCAGCCTCCTGAAAAAAATCGAGCTGAATATTACCACCCAGAGAGGAGTCAGGCGGCTGACCGGCAGAATCGTGGACACCTCGCCGAAGGTCAGCGCCGTCATGAAACACAGCGCCGCCAGAAGATTGAACACCCCGCCGAGCGCGAACCATGCCAGGCTCCGGGGCGGCGCGTAAATTCGCCCCCTTCCCGGGAGCAGCGGCCGGGCGGCGAAGAGTAGAAGGTTCCCCACCCCGAACGCCACCCCAAGCGCCACTGACGTGCCCCCCTCACGTCGGTCCATGCTGAAGCAGCGGATTTTCGATACTCTTTCGGTATGAACCGCCCAACTTGGGGGGATATTCCATGTCCAGGAAGCGCCACACACCAGAGCAGATCATCGGCAAGCTGAGGGA
>JAVEPB010000211.1 GCA_030922375.1 bacterium
GGAGCTACTCGAACCTCGAATACGATCTCGAGGCCGGCCGCCGGGGGGGGCGCAGCGGCGCCGTCGAGACCCTCCTCCGAAAACTCACCGGGGCCGAGGCCGCCGTCGTGGTGAACAACAACGCCGCCGCCGTCATGTTCGCGATCCGGATGATGGCCGAGGGCCGCGAGGTCGTCGTCTCTCGGGGGGAGCTGGTCGAGATCGGCGGCTCCTTCCGCATCCCCGACATCATGGCCCAGAGCGGCGCTAAAATGATCGAGGTCGGCGCCACCAACAAGACCCACGTGAGCGACTATGAGCGGGCCATCGGCCCGGACACCGCCCTCCTCCTCAAGGCCCACACCAGCAACTTCCGGATCGTCGGCTTCACCGAGGAGGTCCCCCGGGAGGCGCTCGCCGCCCTGGCACACGCGCGGGGCATCCCGGTCCTCGAGGACCTGGGGAGCGGCTGCTTCGTCAATCCGCCGGGGATTCCCGACGAGCCCACCGTCGCCGCCTCGGTCGAGGCCGGGGTGGACGTCATCACCTTCTCGGGCGACAAGCTCCTCGGCGGCCCCCAGGCGGGGATCATCGTCGGAAAATCCAAGTGGGTGGACCGCCTCAAGAAACACCCCATGATGCGCGCGCTCAGGCTCGACAAGCTCACGCTGGCGGCCCTCGAGGCCACCCTCCGCGCCTACCTCGACCCCGAGCGGGCGATGCGCGAGGTGCCCGCGCTCAGGATGCTCGCCGAGGCGGCCGACGCCGCCGGAGCCCGCGCCGGGGCGCTGTTGACCGCTCTTGGAAACGAGGCCGCCGGGCGGCTCCGGGCCGAGGTGGTCGAGACCTCGGGGCGCGTCGGGGGCGGCGCGATGCCGACCGCCGACCTCGAAAGCCGGGCGGTGGCCCTCGCCCCGGAAGGCATCTCGGCGGATCGCCTGGACGCCATCCTCCGCGCGGCCAGCCCGCCCGTCGTCGCCCGGATACACGAGGACCGCCTCCTGCTCGACATGCGCTGCGTGATTGATGAGGAGATCGAGCCGCTGGCGGCGATCCTCAAGGCCCTGGCCGAGGGGGCGGGCTGACGCTTCAGTTGAAATTCCGCCGCCTCGCGGGCGGTGATTTTTTCTCTCACCCCATCATCAGGGAGGCGCCCTCATGCCCATCGTCAACTCCGGCGGGGTCGACATCGACTACGAAATCCTGAACCCGGATTCATCAGCCAACCCGGTTTTCTTCATCAGCGGGCTGAACGGAACGCGCGACTCCTGGCCCCTCCAGGCCGAACCCTTCTCGAAGGAGCGCCCCGTCGTCCTCCACGACCACCGGGGGACGGGCAAGAGCGCCAAGCCCCCCGGCGTCTACAGCGTCGAGAACATGGCGGGCGACGTCGCCGCCGTCATGGACCACGCCGGTATCGCGTCCGCCCACCTGGTCGGCAGCTCGACCGGCGGCGCGATCATCCAGGTCCTCGCCATCGATCATCCCGCCCGGGTGAAGAGCGCCGCGATTTGCAGCTCATGGCCCGGACCGGACCCCTTTTTCGTCCGCCAGTTCACGATGCGAAAAAAAATCCTCCTCGAGATGGGCTGGGAGGACTACACCCGCCTCGCCTCCATCTCCCTTCACGCGCCCCGATTTTTCACCGACAACTTCGAGCGCATCGAGGAAAAGGAAACCCTCGCCATCCGGAACGCCCCGCCCGCCGGGATCATGGCCGAGCGCATCGACGCCATCATCGCCCACGATCAACTCGCCCGCCTCGGCCGAATCACCGCGCCCACCCTCGTCGCCGTCGCACGCGACGACGCCTGCACCCCGCCCTACTACGCCGACCAGCTCGCCGAAAAAATCCCCGGCTCCCGGCTCCACCTCTTCGACTGGGGCGGGCACTTCGTCTACCTCGCCCGCCCGGAGGAATTCAACGACGCCATCAGGGCTTTTATCGAGGAGAACGATGGTTAACGAGCGCCTGAAAATAAACCACTGGAAGGGAGGCCGTAGCCGCACAATCTTGGTCTAAAAAACTTTCCAAAACCGATTTCAACCTAAACGATTAATCCAAGTGATGGGGCCGCTTGCGCCCGAGCCATCGATAAAACCGGGCCTTCGGGTCCAGGAGCCTGCCCGCGCCGAGGTCCAGCGCCCGGTTCAGCGTTTTCCGCGCGGCCGGCGCCTGATTCGGCGTCCTCAACTGGACAAGCCCCTTGAACCAAAGCCCGGCGGGGTCGTCCGGGCGCAGCGACAATAAGCGGTCGAGAAATTCGGCGGCCTTTCGGTCTTCCTTTCTGGAAAAACGCCAGAGCAAATACGGTTGAATGACATCGGATCGGCGAGGCGACCTCGAAATAAAGCGCAACAATTTCGGCTCCCAATCGCTCAGCATCCGGGGGGCCATTTTCGAGCGCCGCAAAATTTTCGGCGAAGTGGCGATAAATTTTCTGGCCACCAGCGAGACTGACGTGCCCCCCTCACGTCGGTCCATGCTGAAGCAGCGGATTTTCGATACTCTTTCGGTATGAACCGCCCAACTTGGGGGGATATTCCATGTCCAGGAAGCGCCACACACCAGAGCAGATCATCGGCAAGCTGAGGGA
>JAVEPB010000212.1 GCA_030922375.1 bacterium
AGCGGATGAGCGCGAAAGTTCCTACGCCTGGGTGATCGTGGCGCTTTGCTTCCTCGCCATGGCCATTCCGATGGGGATTCGCTCCACATTCGGCCTGCTGATTCGGCCCTGGGAGGTGGAATTCGGCTGGGACAGGGCGGCCATCAGCCTGGTGGGCTCCATCGGGTTTCTGAGCAATGGCCTCGCCCGGGCGATTTCGGGACGCTGGGCCGATATATACGGCCCCCGGGTGGTTTTCGTGGGCAGCTTTATTTTAATGGCCGTGTTCACCGTGGCGATGGGGTTCATCCAGAGTCTCTGGCACGTCTACCTCGTTTTCGGGGGCGGGCTGTTGCTGGCGGCCGGAGGCTCGGCCAACGTGACCGCGGCGGTGGCGATCTCCCGGTGGTTCACCCGGAACCGGGCGCTCGCAGTCGGCGTAGTCGCCGCCGGCGGGGCCGCCGGCCAGCTCGTATTGCTGCCCGCTTTCGCGGCGTTCATGGAGCGCTACGGCTGGCGGACGGCCTACTTCTGGTCCGGGGCGGCCGTGCTGTTCATCGCCGTTCCCATGTTCTTGCTTTTCTTCAGGGACGATCCGCCGGAGGTGGCGAGAGGGGAGCAACCCCGCGAGGGGGAGGGGGAGCGTCCGCATCCCCTCGCCCGGATCGCTCGGGAGGTGAATTTCTGGTGGCTCGTCGGCAGTTTCTGGATCTGCGGATTCACGACGGCGGGCCTCATCGAAACGCACCTGATTCCCTATGCCGAGGAAATTCACATCGACACCTTCACCGCCGCCACGGCCTTCGGAACGCTCGGGGCGTTTAACGCGTTGGGGACTCTCATCTCCGGAGCGATATCGGACCGTTGGGGACACAAGAGGCTTTTGGGCTGGATTTACGTGGGGCGCGCGGTATCGCTTTTTTTCCTCATGTTCGTCAGCGATCCGGTGATGCTGTTCGTATTCGCGGTGGCGTTTGGCCTGGTGGATTTCGCGACCGTACCCCCCACCACGGCGCTCTCGACCACCCTTTTCGGGAGCCGCTCGGGCGGCACGGTGTTCGGCCTCGTTTTTTTGAGCCACCAGATTGGCTCGGCGGCGGGCGCCTATGCCGGAGGGCTCGTTCACGACCTGTGGGGAAATTATCTGCCGATTTTTTTGGCGTCCGCCTTTATCTGTATCGTCGCGGCGGGGATGAGTTGGGCCATCAGGGAAGAGACGATGCCGGCCTTCGCCGAACCGGCGGCCGGTTGATCGGCTGGCTTATCAGCCGGTTGAACCGCCGATTGAGTTAGCGGCCCTGACATATCGGCGAGATTCGCCTACCATGCGTCCTGCCATAAGGAAGATTCATCCTGACCGGGAGAAAACGATGACGAAATTAATCACGGTGGCCGAGGCCGCGGGATTGATCAAGGACGGGGAAGCCATCTCCACGAGCGGAAGCCTCCTCCACCGCGCGCCCTCGGCCCTTCTTCACGAGCTGGCCCGCGCCGGGCGGAAGAATCTCACCCTCATTAAACCCTCTCCGGGCTACGACGCCGACCTCCTTTGCGCGGCGGGGGCGCTGGGCCGGGTCCTGAGCGGAATCGTCACCTTCGAGGCCAGCTACGGTCTCGCCCCGAACTACCGGCGGTCCATCGAAAAGGGGCTGGCCGGGCTGACCGAGCACGCCTGAGCGAGCATCCTCGCGGGGCTGCGGGCCGCAGCCTACGGCAACCCCTTCCAGCCCCTGCGCGGGTTCAAGGGAAGCGATATCCCCGAGCGCAGCGGAATCCAAACCATCGATGACCCCTACACCGGCGAAACGCTGTACGCCATCCCCGCGCTCCGCCCCGACTGGGCCATCATCCACGTCCACGAAGCCGACGGGGAGGGGAACGCGCGCATCTACGGCCCGCGCTATTTCGATATCGAAATGATGCGTGCGGCGAAGGGGGTCATCGTCACCGCCGAGAAAATGGCGCCCGCCGAGCGCTTTAGAGAAGAGCCCGAGATGACGGCCATTCCCGGCTTCCTGGTGACCGCCGTCGCTCATGCCCCGGGGGGTGCCGCGCCCTGCAGCTGCTCGCCGGCCTACGGAGTGGACGAGGCGAGGATGCGCCGCTACATGGAGGTTTCCCGAACGGCGGACGGTCTCGCCGAATATCTCGCCGAAGCCGAGACGTATCTACAGGTATGATCAAATGACCTTGAAAACGGAAAGCGAAATTCAGGCCGCGCGCGATGCGGCGGATCAAATGGCCGTCTGCCTGGCCCGGGAGCTGCGCGAGGGCGAGCGCGTCTTTCACGGCGTGAACTCCCCGCTTCCGATGGTGGCGATTTTTCTCGCAAAAAAGCTGCATGCGCCGGGGAGCGTTCTCATCGAGGTGGCCGGCTCTGTGGACCCGAGGCCCGAGCGGCTGCCCTTCAGCACGAACGATCCGGCGCTGTGCCAGGGGGCGGCGGCGATCTTCTCGAACGCCGACGCCTACGATCTTTTCGCGCGGGGCGGGGTCGATCTCATGTACCTGGGCGGCGCACAGATCGACAAGGCGGGCCGCGTGAACATGAGCTACATCGGCGAGCCGTCCGCCCCAAAGGTTCGCCTGCCCGGAGGCGGGGGCGGGTCGGTCATCATGGAGCAGGCTCGGCGGATCGTGATATGGCGGGTGGTGCACGACCGGCGCACTTTTGTCGAGAAGGTGGATTTCGTCACCCAGTCGGGCAACCTGGCGCGGGTGGTCACTCCGCTGGCCGTGATGGAGATGCGCGATGAGGGTCTTGAGCTGGGGAGCGTTCATCCGGGCGTTTCGGTGGAAGAGGTGGCCGGGCGGACGGGTTTTCCGCTCGATTTGGGTGCTGAAATACCCGTGACAATCCCGCCTACGGGGGATGAACTCTCCGCCCTCGCCGAGATCGATCCCGAGGGGGTGCGTTACTCGGAGTTCGCCGCGCTTCGCCGGGTGGAGCGCTAACTGGGCGGGGTTGCTAGCCCAGCCTGGGCTGCTAGCCCGGCCGGCGCGACAGGAGGAAATGTGAGCAAGCTGATATCTCTCTCAGAGGCCGGCGGCCTCGTCCGGGACGGTCAGATGATCGCGCTGGGCGGCAATTCGCTCTCGCGCACCCCGTCGGCC
>JAVEPB010000213.1 GCA_030922375.1 bacterium
GGGGGGTGAGGTCCGGGCCGATCCTTATCTCCAAGGGCAAGGGGAATGGCGCGGCATCGCGTGCATTTTCCGAACCCCCCGCATTCGGTGCCGATGGGAAATCCCGCGATACGCGCGGCTTCAAGGAGAGTTAGCCCTCCCTTGAGAGAAACCCGCCGGAGGGAGCTGTCTTCATCCGAAAGTTCCCCCGGAGCTGCCAGGGGTTTCCCTGACTCGGGTGCGGGTGGCCGGAGGAGAAGGACCTCACAGGTCGGGGGGGATTCGTTTTCCACCCTTTGGGGATCAGCCTCCGTACCAGCCATGTTCCATCGCGGCCTCAAACATCGCGCAGACGTTTTCGGGCGGCACCTCGTCCTGGATATTGTGGACGAAATTTAGAATGTAACCCCCGCCCGACGCCAGGTCATCGATGCGGCGTCTCACTTCCTCGAAAATATCTTCCGGCGTTCCAAAAGGAATGACGCGTCCCGTATCGACCCCGCCCCAGAAGAAAAGATCCCGGCCGAATTCGCGTTTCAGGCGCGCGGTGTCCCCCATGTTCTTGGCAGAGACCTGAACAGGGTTCAGCCCATCAATCCCAATTTCAATCAAATGAGGAAGGAACATGTCGATGCATCCGTCGCAGTGAAAAAGAATTTTAGCGTCGGGATCGGCTTTTTTCATCGCTTCGATAAAGATCTTCTGCCTGGGCTTCACAAATTCCTCATACATTTGCATCGAGATCATGGGGCCGCTTTGTGTGCCCAAGTCGTCGCTAAAAAGAACGACATCGATAAAACCTCTGGTCTCGGCCATCATCCGTTCGGTTATTTCTAAGCGAATTTCGAGAATCCTGTCCAGCAAGGCGTGAACGAAATTTTTGTTCATTACGAGATCGGAGAAAAAATCTCCGAACCCGCGAATTCTCGCGGCTTCCTGCCAGAAAGTCGCGCGCGGCGAGAAAACGACGGAATAATCGGTCTCCTCGTGGAGCTTATGCGCTCGTTCTCGAAGACCTCGGTAGCGCCCGGGGTCCTTCGGGTCGGGCCATTGAAAACGACGGATCGCCTCGAGCGTTCCGTTCTCGTCTCCCTCGAAGTGCCCTTTCAGCAAAAAATAGGAGTTTGACTCTTCGGGTCGCTGCCACTGGACGCCCCATTCGTCCTGGTAAGTGAACGGGTCGATCTCGACATCCGTCCAGTTGTCCGGAACACCGGGATCGAGAGGGCGAGTGTCGATCTCGAATTTCCGGAGGATTTCTTCGTCGACATGAGCGACCTGACCCTGCTTTGCCATGATGCGGGTGTCGGAATTCGATCCGAGATGCCGTTTCAATTTTTCGTAGGCCATCCCCGCGATGCTTGTAACCGATGTAGAGCCGAAGTCGAAGGGAACACGGTCGGGTTCTTTGTGTTCCATCGCCATGCGTACACGCTCGCGCGGCGTCAGGCTGGCATTATTTGACAACATGGAAATTTTCTCCGGTCTCCAGGACCGATCTCAGTATTCACCATATTCCAACGCGGCCTCGAACATCGCGCAGACGTTTTCGGGCGGAACCTCGTCCTGAATGTTGTGGACGAAATTCAAAACATATCCACCGCCTTCGCCCAGATCGTCCATGCGGCGCTTCACTTCCTCGAAGATCTCTTCTCTGGTTCCGAAGGGGATGACACGTCCCGTATCGACCCCGCCCCAGAAGAAAAGATCCCGGCCGAATTCGCGTTTCAGGCGCTTGGTGTCCCCCATGTTCTTGGCCGAAACCTGCACCGGGTTCAGCCCATCAATCCCGATTTCAATCAGATGAGGAAGGAACATGTCAATACATCCGTCACAGTGATAGAGAATCTTCGCGTCGGGGGCTCCTTTTCTTACCGCGTCGAAGAGAATTTTCTGCCTGGGCTTTATGAACTCTTCGTACATCGGCACAGAGAGCATGGGACCGTTCTGCGTTCCAAGATCGTCGCCGGTGAGGATGACGTCTACATATCCATCGACTTCGACCAGCGACCGCTCGGTCATATCGAGGCGGATCTCAAGAAGTTTATCGAGGAGTTCGTGGACGAATTTCTTATTCGTAACCAAATCCGAGTAGAAATCGCCGAACCCGCGAATCCATTCGGCATCGGCCCAGAAAGTCGCGGCGGAAGTGAACACGACGGAATAATCCGTATCCTCGTGAAGCCTGCGGGCCCGCTCCCGAAGATCACGGTAGCGTCCCGGATCCTTCGGCTTGGGCCACTGGTAACGGCGGAGCGCCTCGAGCGTCCCGTTTTCGTCCCCCTCCAAGCCTCCCTTGAGGAGAAAATAGGAGTTCGACTCCTCGGTCCGCTGCCATTGGACGCCCCATTCGTCCTGGTAGGTGAGTTCATCGACCTCGATGTCTCGCCAGTTGTCCGGTGCGCCGATTGTGAGGGGACGCGTGTCCACTTGAAACTTTTCGAGAATTCGCTCATCGACGAAAGCCACCATGCCCTGTTTCGCCAAAATTTCCGTTTCGGATTCCACACCGAGATGTTTCTTCAATTTCTCGTAGGCCAACCCCGCGATGCTGGTGACCGCCGTGGAGCCGAAATCAAACGGAACGCGGTCGGGCTCCATGTGATTCATCGCCCGGCGCATCCGCTCCCGCGGGGTAAGTTTTCCATTAGATGGAGTCATGTTCCGTCCTCGCGTTGAATCCCGCCCGATCAGGGCCGAAGCGCTGCGTGGAGTTCCTTGAACCGCTCCACCGCAATCGGAGCTTCCTTGGCGTAACCGTTCGCCCCGATACTGGCCGCGAAATCCTCATCCAGCGGGGCGCCGCCCACCATGATTCCGACCTCCTCCCCGAAGGAGGCCTTACGAATAGTTTCGATGATGGCCCCCATCCGATTCATCGTTGTCGTGAGAAGGGCGGACATACCCAAAATACGGGCCCCGGAGTTTTCGAGAGCCTCGATAAATTGTTCCGCGCTCGTATTGACGCCCAGGTCAATCACCTCGAACCCCGCCCCACGGAGCATCATGCACACGAGATTCTTGCCGATATCGTGCATGTCGCCCTTAACGGTTCCCATCACCACCTTGCCCAGCGGCTCTACGCCCGTGGCCTCCAGCAGCGGCCGAAGAATCTCCATGGCCGCGTTCATTGC
Organism: bacterium; assembly: GCA_030922375.1. Classification (GTDB taxonomy): domain Bacteria; phylum UBA8248; class UBA8248; order UBA8248; family UBA8248; genus UBA8248. The sequence continues at coordinate 3,114 of JAVEPB010000213.1, forward strand.
CTTGGCCGCCGCCATGAGCTCGGGAATGAACACCTCGCCTCGCCCAAACTGATCCCCCAGCTTCTCCATTCCCGGACTCAATCCCTCGTTCAGTATGGGGACCGGACCGCGGCCCGCCTCCAGATCTTCCCGGACAAGGCGAACCACATTTTCCCGGTCCCCTCGAATGATTCCTTCAGTTAACTCCTGGTTACGAGACATCATTCTCTCTCATCGCTTAGCTTTCCTCCGCTCCTTGTGCGCCCGACCTCTTCATGGCTTCGATCATGGCCTGAATGTGCACGGGCGTGGTGCCGCAACATCCGCCGATATAGCGAATGCCGAGATCTGAACAACGCCTGGCGTGATCGGCCATCCGCTCCGGACCGGCCTCGTAGACAACTTGATTCCCTTCCATTTTGGGAACTCCCGCATTCGCCTGGATGATCAAGGGAACCCCGCTGCGGACCCGGATCATTTTTCCCGCGATTTCCTCCATATCACTCGGTCCGTTCCCGCAATTCGAACCGAACGCCTGAACCCCAAAATCGGCGACCGCCCTGACGGCCTCTTCCGGGGAGGTTCCCATCATTGTTCGTCCGTGCGTGTCGAAGGTCATTGTACAGAAAACGGGAAGATCGCATACAGCCCTGGCGCCCTCGATCGCCGCGCGTACCTCCTCCAAATCGCTCATCGTTTCGATCAAAATAACATCCACGCCGCCTTCGGCAAGCGCGGCACACTGCCCGGCAAAATCATCTTTCGCTTCATCGAAGTGAAGGTCGCCAACGGGCTGCAAGAGGGAGCCTGTGGGTCCCACCGAGCCAGCGATGATCACCTCACGTTCCTGAGCATCCGCCGCCTGCCGGGCGGCAGCGGCGCCCGCCTTGTTCCACTCGAAAACCTTATTGCCGGCATCATGAAGTGCGAGGCGGAGGCCGTTGCCCCCGAACGTGTTGGTCGTGATAACGTGGGAGCCAGCCCGAAGATAGGCCTCATGCACGGATCGGACCGCGTCCGGATTCTCCTCGTTGAGGCGCTCCGGTGCATCACCGGGTTCCAGCCCGGCAGCCTGGAGCATGGTTCCCATGGCGCCATCTCCCACAAGAACGCCCTCACCATCCAGCCATTTTTCATACAATAAACTCGTCATATCGTCCTAAAGTGAGCAATATGTTTAGGCCACAAGCATGATAGAAAGCCATTCAGCCGAAAATGGCCCATGAGGGGATATCACCCACCCGATGGATGCCCGAAATCTAATCGTCGATCATGGCCACCGCCCGTACGGGAGTGCCCGATATTCCCCGATACTTGATGGGGAGCACCGAGAGCTTGAAGCCGTGAGGCTGGGGGATTTGGTCGAGATTCACCAGGTTCTCCATGTGACAATAGTCTTTCTCCAACATGACCCGGTGGGCTTCGTAGTAGCGGCGCGTCTCGTGCATTTTCCAGATGGGAATGTCCCACCCGCTCGCGTCGATGCCCATCACTCGCACCCCGTTGTCGATCAAGTAATGGGTCGCCTCGGCGCTCATGCCAGGTTGTTGGTCCAGAAAGTCCTCGCTTGTCTCCCAGTCTTTGCTGGCGCCGGTGTGGATGAGAACAATATCGAGGGGCTTCAGAGTATAGGTGATTTTCTTCAAAGCTTCTTCTATGTCCGCCGCCGTGATCGCGTAGCCGCTCTCTTTGTCCGTGAAGTCGAGAACGACACCATCCGAGAAACACCACTCCAACGGAATCCGCTCCGTGGTAAACCCGTCGGGATTCGTATGGAAAGGCGCGTCGATATGTGTTCCCGCATGGTCGCTCATGAAGATGACGAAATGGTTCGGTACGATGTCCGCGCCGTATTTATCCGTACCCAGGCGCTTGGCCACAGTCTGCCAGTCCTCGTCCAGAGCCAGGTTCGGTCCGGGCAGGCCGGGATAGATGGGCATCCCTCGGTAAAGTTCCATGCTTAAATCTATTATCCGCATATCTTTCTCCTTTCATAAAGGCATATAAGCCCCGACAAAAACCGGGGTGGATTTTCATGGCCCGGACGCGGGCAAAGCCGCCTTAGGGGGGCTCTTCGGCCCGGTACATCTTGCAAAGAATCCCGCGCAACTGAGGCCCGCCATAGAGAGGGTCGAACCCCTGACCGGGGTCGTTGCGCGTGATGACATTCTGGTTCGAGAGCCGGAAACCGTAATCGGGCCCCTCACGCTCGGGATACCACCAGCAGGTCTGGCTACACACAACGCGAGGATGAAGACCATCGGAAACCCTGGCGCGCTGACGGATCTTCCCCTGTTTCGTCTCTATCCATACCCAATCGCCATCCGCGACATCGAGCTCACTCGCGGTATCCGGGTGGAGTTCGACGAGAGGGTCGGGGTTTCGCTTCCGAAGCTCGGGTA
>JAVEPB010000214.1 GCA_030922375.1 bacterium
AGGGGGTCCATCGCCAGCATGACGAAATCCATGAACATGATTTCGATCACCGGGCGGTAGCCGGCCATCGCCGCGCCGACGCCCGCGCCGACGAAGCCGAGCTCGCTGATCGGCGTGTCGCGCACCCGAGAGGCGCCGAATTTATCCATCAGGCCCTTCGTGACGCCGAAGACGTAGGCGAGCTCGACATCCTCGCCCAGGCAAATCACTTTCCTGTCGTGTTCCATCTCCTCGTGAAGGGCTTCGTTCAGGGCGTCCACATAACTGATTTCGCGCATGGGCTATTCTCCCGCCTCTCAGGCGTAAACGTCCTCGAGGGCCGACTCCGGCGTGGCCTTCGGAGAGTTTTGTGCAAACTCGGACGCCGCTTCCATCTCGTCGCCCACGGCTTTTTGATGGGCTTTTTTTTCGGCCTTGGTCATCTTGAGAAGTTTCTCCGTCACGAGGAGCGGATCGCGCTTTCTCCACTTGCTCACCTCGGCTTCCGTCCGGTAGGGGCCGAAATGGGGGTCCCCCCGCGAGTGGCCGTAGTAGCGGTAGGTCTTCGCCTCGATGAGGGAGGGCCCTTCGCCCTTCCGGGCCCGCTCGACAGCCTCTCGCGTCGCCTCGTGGACCGCCATCACGTCCATGCCGTCCACGGTGACGCCGGGGGCGTTGTAGCCCTGGGCGCGGGTGGAAATATCCTCGACCGCGGTGGAGCGCCCGACGCCGAAGCTCACGGCGTAGCCGTTGTTCTCGCAAAAGAAAATGACGGGCAGCTTCCAGATGGCGCACATATTCATCGACTCGTGAAAGCTGCCCTGGTTCGAGGCCCCGTCGCCGAAGAACACGACGGCGACCTGCCCTTTGTCCTCGATCTGGTAGGCGAGGCCCATGCCGGCGGCCATGGGCATGTTGGCTCCCACGATGGAGTGCGCTCCGTAGTGGCCCATCGAGACATCGGCGATGTGCATCGAGCCGCCCTTGGCCCGGCAGAGCCCGTTCGATTTGCCCAGCAACTCGGCCATCATTTCGTTGAGCCGGGTGCCCTTGGCGATGGAGTGGCCGTGGCCCCGATGGGTTGTCAGGATTGCGTCGTCCTTGTTCAGGGCGCTGCAAGCTCCCACCGAGCAGGCTTCCTGACCGATGCTCACGTGGACGGCGCCCTTGATCAAACCCGCCATGAAGAGTTCATCCGCCTTTTCCTCGAAGCGGCGGATGCGAAGCATATCGCGGTACATTTCATGAAGGCGCTTTTTAGAAAGTGATTTCGCCTTTTTCGCCACAGCGCTTCCTCCCGGGGATCGCCCCAATCGGTTCGAATCGTCGGTATCTCGATATAACTATAGCTATCACAGGGATTCGGCCCATACAACGGTCGGCGGGCGATTAGCCGGCCAAACGGGGATGGAAAAAGAGCCGGCCCTTATTTCTCCACCCGGTAGTTGAGGAATATTTCCTCCCCCTCGCGGCGGACATCCTCCAGTTTCAGGCGCATGAACCGGGCCGCCGGGAACCCCGGACCGTCCAGGAGGGTTGGCGCTCCCGCGCCCCCCGCGAGGAGGGGCGTCACGGTGACGTGCAGGGCATCCACAAGCCCCGCCTCGGCGAACAACCAGTGGATCCCGCCGCCGCCCTCGAGGAGAATCCGCCCAAACCCCCTCCCGGCCAGATAATCGACGATATCGGCGGCCGCGAGCTCCCGCTCGCCGAGGGCGGCGACCTCGGCCCGGCCCCGCGCCGCCTCCGAGGCCGCACCGGCCGCCCTCTCGTGGGTGAGAATCAACCTCGAGGTCTCATTCGAATCGAACCAGGGCAGCGTTCCAGGGATTTGTCCGGTCGAGGTGACGACCGCGTTCGCGGGCTGGGGGGGGAGTCCTCTTTCCTCGCGGGAGGCGATGAGACCCGAATCGCGCACGAGAGCGGGACACCGGGCCTGGCGGAGGGTCTCTCCTCCCCAAACGATGACATCGGCCTCGGCCCGCAGCCGGTCCATTTCCCGGCGATCGGCTTCCGTTCCCAATGAAACCCGTTCGCCAAAGGCACCGGCGATCTTGCCGTCCAGGGTGATCGCCATATTGACGAATACGTGAACCAACTCTCTTCCCCTTGTTCTCGCGGCGCGGCGCGACTAAAATCCAAGGTACTTTGCCGGATAATGAAGCGCACAGGAAGCGCCGGAAATTTGAGGCGATAGCGGCCGCGCGAACCCCAAGGAGCGATTTTCGATGGGCGAATTCGATCAGAGGGTGGACCTCCCCGAGTTGACCTTCCAAAAGCTCAACATCGGTCCCTACAGCAACAACGTCTATGTCTTGACCTGCAAGGAGACCAAGGAGTGCGTCATCATCGACACATCCTATTCCGCGGAACCGATACTGGCCGCCTGCGAGGGCGCGGTCCCCAAATATATCCTTCAAACCCATTGCCACGGGGATCATATCGACGCCCTCGACGAGGTGCGCAAGCGAACCGGCGTCCCGATGGGCCAGCACCCCGAGGACGCCAAGGAATTCGGGACCCGGCCCGATTTCCAGATCAACGACGGAGATGCCGTTTCATTCGGCCGGATATCGCTCCGGGCCATCCACACGCCGGGCCATTGCCGGGGAATGCTGATGTTTCTCTTTCCGGGCCACTGCGTATGCGGCGACACGATTTTTCCCGGCGGACCGGGCAAAACCTGGAACCACGATCAGCTTCTCCAATCCATCGACACCATCAAAAATAAGGTGCTCACACTTCCAGACGAGACGGTGCTTTATCCGGGGCACGGCGCCAATTCCACGGTCGCGGCCAGCAAAAAAGAGGTCGCCGCCTTCGAAGCGGCGGGGAGGCCGAACGCCGGAGAGTTCGGGGATGTCACCTGGGGCGGGTAGCCGGAAAAGGAGAGTTTAAATGAGCAGCGATAACATCACATTCGACCATGTTCATCTCGTCTGCAGGGACCCCAAAACAGTTGCCCAGTGGTTCGTCGATATGCTCGGCGGCAAGATGGGGAACAACTACGAAATCCACGGCGCCCCCCAAATTCATATCGCCTTCGAGGGCGCCACTGTCATCATCCGGGGCCAGCGGACCGGGGAGAGCGCCGGCGACATGAGCGGCCTCCAGTACGGGACGGATCATTTCGCCTTCCGCGTGAAGCAGAATTTCGATGCCTACTGCGCCGAACTCAAGAAAAACGGGGTGAAATTCACGGTGGAGCCCACCCAGTTCAACCCCACCACCAAGATCGCATTCATCGAAACGCCCGAAGGGATCTCTATCGAAATCCTTTACAAGGCGTGATGGGTACAAAGCCTGAAGGGGCAATCCCGGACTCGGCGAGAACGATGGAAAGGGACATTGCTCTCCAAAATAACGAAGAATCGGAAAACAGCCGCGGCCGCCCGCTCAGTCCTTGAGCGGATCGCGCGGATCGTCAACAAAAGTGGTTCCCGCGGCCTCTTTGTTGGGCATGGCGCCGTAGGTGAAGATCAACTCGGCAACCTCGGTCTGGCTCGGGTTCTCCTGGCCGTGAATACAGGTCTGGGGGAAGTACACGAAATGACCCTGAGGTATTTCCTTGCGGACGATTTCTTCTCCATCCTTGTAGTAGATGTTGATCGGGCCTTTTACGACGTAAATCGTGGTGTCGCAGTTCTTGTGGTAATGCAGCCCGTTTCGCCCCCTGGGCGGGATAATCGTCCTACCCATGGTGATGGAGTCAGTTCCTGTCGTCTCCCGGTTCACCCCCCACCGAATCGCGTAGGGAGGCTCATAGGCCTTGTCTTCATCCACATCGAGAGAGTTGACGACCTGGGGAATCGGCAAATCCGCCATTGCTGTAGCTCCTTAACGAGGAAAAAAGGGATTTTATCCTAAGACATCGCGAACCGGGGTTCAAGATAACGCGAAAGACCCCGGTCCGGAGGCCCCCGGCCCGGCGGCTGTCGTCAGGAGCCCGGTGAAATTTCAGCCATAGAAAGCACCCCGGAAAATATGCGATAATCCCTGCGGTCGATCTTGGCCTGTTCAAACCGGCCGGCAATTGGGAGAAAAGCTCTTGCGATTACCGAATTTCCTGAAAATCAGCTTCAACAGCCAGACGGTGGGGTTCATCCTCACCGCCTTCATGCTCTCCATCTTCTACTTTCAACCCCCTTTAATCAGCGACATCGTAGAGCGGATTGAACTCGTCGCATCCGATATGCGCTTTCTTGTCCGGGGACCAAAAAAACCCGGCAACGAAGTGGTCATCGCCGCCATCGACGAGAAAAGCATCGACCAACTCGGCAGGTGGCCGTGGCCGTACACGGTTCAGGCCGAACTGGTGAACCGGCTCAAATCCTACCGCGCGCGCGTTATCACCTACGACGTGGTTTTCTCTTCCTCGGACACCAGCGGCGGAATCGATAATCTCAAACTTATAAAGAGCAAGATGGAAGCCGAGGGGATCGGCCAGGACTCCCAAACCGCCACCTACCTCGGCCGCGCCATCAAGGAGGCCGACCACGACTCCATTTTCGCCCGGGCGCTGAAACGCTCGCGCCGGACTATTTTGGGATATTTCTTTCAGTTTGATGCGTCGAACATCGCCCACCTCAACCAAAGCCAGATGAAGCAATACCTCGCCAACATCCGAAATTCAAAATACAGCGCGATCAAAAAATCTCCCGGAGTAACGCTCAAGGATATCTACCTTCCCCGGGCGCTTGCGGTCGAGTCGAATATCGACCAACTCTCGAGCGCGGCGAGGGGCGGTGCATTTTTCAGCATGGTCCCGGACATTGACGGCGCCATCCGCCGCTATCCCCTCATTGTGCAGTACCGGGATCTTGTCGAAGTTCCGGGAGAGCAAGACTATCTTTTCGCCCCGATCGCCGTGCGAACACTCGAACGCTTCATTCGGGGAACCACCATCTTCTGGATCTACCCGGGGGGAGTGGACAAGGTCGCCATATCGGGAAGAAAGAAGATCATCATCCCGACCAACTCGAGGGGAGAGATGTACATCAACTACCTGGGGGCGTCGGGAACTTTTCCGGAATACTCCATCGTCGATATCGTGAACGGCCGGAAAGACCTCGCCCCGCCTTCGGCCTTCAAGCGAAAAATGGTCCTCGTCGGACCAACGGCCATTGCACTGGCCGACCTGCGGGTGACCCCTTTCGACAAGGCGATACCGGGGGTGAACATCCATGCCACCGTCATCGACAACATGCTTCGGAGCGAATTCCTCGAGAAACCCTGGTGGGCGGAAATTTTCCTGAGCTCCCTCATTTTCAAGGTAAATTTCCCCCTCATCGGCGAAACTGATGTTCCCGTTCCATTCATGGGCTACACCGCGGTCAACATCCTCGTACTCGGGCTGTTGGGAACATTCCTCCTCCCCAGGCTTGGCGCAATCACCGGCGGGATCGGGGCGATCATCGTGCTTCTCTCCTCCATCTCCCTGAATCAATTCCTATTCATCAAAAACGGATGGTGGCTCAACATTTCCTACCCCATACTGACAATCTTGGTCGTCTATTCAGGCATGACGATATTCCACTACATCATCGAGCAGCGGGACAAACGATTTATCCAGTCCGCTTTCGGAACCTATCTGTCTCCGAAGGTAGTCGACCAGCTTGTCGATAACCCCGATTTCCTGAAACTCGGCGGCGAGCGGAAGGAAATCACCGCTTTTTTCTCGGACGTCGCGGGGTTCACCACCGTCTCCGAGTCCATGAGCCCCGAGGAACTGGTCCAGCTCCTCAACGAGTATCTATCGGAGATGACGAATATCATCCTCGACTACGATGGTACGGTGGACAAATACGAGGGTGACGCCATCATCGCCTTTTTCGGCGCTCCTAATCCGATGCCCGACCACGCCGCCCGGTGCTCACTCGTGGCGATCGAAATGCAAAAAAGGATGGTCGAACTCCGCGAGGAGTGGAAAGCGCGGAACATGAAGGAACTCTTCGTCCGAATCGGCTTGAACACAGGCCCCGCGGTCGTCGGCAACATGGGCTCAAACACCCGAATGGATTACACCATGATGGGCGACACGGTGAACTCGGCCGCCCGGTTCGAGGGGGCCAACAAGGAATACGGAAGCTCAATCATGATCGGGGCAGGCACCTATGAAGGCGCGAAGGACCAAGTCGAGGCGCGCGAGTTGGACATGATCAACGTGGTGGGAAAATCGGAGCCTGTCAAGATCTACGAACTGCTCGCGAAAAAAGGAGAACTCGACCCGGACAAAGCGAAGGTTATCGAGCTTTACCACCAAGGCCTTGAATTGTATCTAAAGCGGCAGTTTGCCGAAGCGATGGGGGTTTTCGCCCAAGGTCTCGTAGCCGACAAGGAAGACGGCCCCTCAAAGACCATGGTCAAGCGCTGCGAATACTATATGCTCGATCCGCCGCCGAAGGACTGGAACGGGGCATTTGTCATGACGTCGAAATAACCCCGGAGCCGGATTCCCTCCCCAATAAGGGGAGAATTGACCCCTTATTATTCGAGCTAGTCGCCGCCCTTCGGCGGAGCGGTCCAATCCACCACCCCCTTCTCTCGGAGAGCGCGCAGCTCCGTCTCGTCGATTTCCGCCAACTCGGCCAAAACCTCGGCGGTGTGCTCGCCCATATAGGGCGCTCGCTCCGCCCGGACCTCCGCGCCTGGAAACTTAATCGGACACCCGACCTCCCGGATCGTCCCGGCGACGGGATGCTCCACCTCGACGATCATCTCCCTGGCCAGAACCTGCGGGTCCTCGAGCGCCTCGGCCACCGTATTCACTGGCGCGAAGGGGACATTCCCCTGGAGCAGGGCGGCCCATTCGGAGGTGGTTTTTTTTTCGATCTCGGCGCTGAGGATTTCGCTGAGTTCGACGCGATTGTCGAACCGATCTTGAAGAGTCAGAAACCGGGGATCGTCGGCCAGATCGGGCCGCCCCATTTTCTCGACGAGTATCGGATAAAATTTATGCTTTAGGCAGGAGATGTATATCCAGCCGTTTTTCGTCTGAAAAACCTGGGAAGGGACGATTGAGGCGTGGGCGCTGTGGGCCAGCTTGGCCGGCTCGAACCCGCAGTTCATGACCCAGGAGGCCTGGTAGGCGAGTTGGGCGGTGGCTCCGTCCATGAGAGAGACATCCACATCACGGCCCTTTCCGGTCCGCTCGGCCCCCCACAAGGCGGCCAGCATGCCCGCCACCGAGAGGAAGCCTCCCGAATAGTCCACGAAGCTGACACCCGCCTTCGTAGGCGGCCCGTCCGGCTCGCCGGCCATGCTCATGATTCCCGTGTAGGCCTGCATCAGAAAGTCGTAGGCGGGCTCGGGCGAGCGCGGCCCGGTCGTCCCGAACCCGGAGAGAAAACAACAAACGATTTTCTCGTTGAGCGGAGCGAGGTGCTTATAGGTGAAGCCGAGCTTTTCGGGCCAGGTCCCCTTTCCGTTGACAAAAACGATGTCGGCCTTGGGAACCATGCTCCGGAAGATCGCTTGGCCCTCGGACGAGCGGACATCGAGAGCGACGCTTTTCTTGTTCCGGTTGAAACCCTGGAAGTAGTAGCTGTCGTTGTTCGGGAGAAGGTAGGGGGGAACGGGCCTCGACGAGTCGCCGCCAGCCTTGAAATTCTCGATCTTGATGATCTCGGCCCCCATGTCCGCCAACAACATGGTGCCGACGGGCCCCGCGCCGAACTGTTCGACGGCAAGGACCCTGAGACCCTCCAGGGGTCTGGAAGCATTCATCGGACTCTCCCCTCTTTTATCGGGTCGAAATCATCCGGAAGAGCCGGGTCGGCTCTCGATTCCGAGCGATTCCGGGCAATGGCGAGGCCGCCCCCAAAAAATAGTGAAAAATTTAGGCGAAATTCCCGTTTTTCGTATTCGAGTGGTTTTCATAAAACCCACTTCTTGATAGATTAAACGTAAGTCAGAATAAATTCACTAGCGGCCAGATCTCCAATCAGTCTCGCATTTGTGAGGTTTTTTTTAAACCAAGTCAGGAAAAAATTGCCTATGACTACGAAAATTGAAATCAAGAATCTGCGTAAGGTCTACGATACCCCGGAGCGTAAAGTCCACGCCCTCGAGGATATCAACATCAATATCGAAGACGGCGAGTTTCTGTGCCTCGTGGGGCTCTCGGGGTGCGGGAAGACCACCCTGCTGAACATCCTGGCCGGCTTCGTCGAGATCACGGCCGGCACCGTCAACATGGACGGCAAGCCCATCACAGAC
>JAVEPB010000215.1 GCA_030922375.1 bacterium
AATTTCCGGATCTCCCGGCAGATGCCCCAGCCGTCCATGCCGGGAAGCATCAGGTCCAAAATGACGAAACCCGGCTGGCGCTTCTCGACCATCTCCAGCCCCACCTCGCCGTCATGGGCGATGATGGACTCGAACCCCTCCCGGGCGAGGTATTTCGCCACCAGCGCGGCGATATTCCGCTCGTCCTCGATGATCAGCACCGGCGCGAACGACCTTTCGCTCATGCTTTCACTCTCCCACCGGGCCACCCGCGGCCCACCGCAGCGAGTCTCCGCCGAAACAAATTCTAGCTACCCTAAACCTCACTGTAGAGATACCACGATATTATCAAGGTTTGATAAAGGCCCCGCGGCGGAGAAGGGGATATGTGGTAATCTCAAGACTTCTTTTCCGATTTTTTCGAGGTAATCATGGACCTGGGACTGAAAGATAAGCGCGCGATTGTGACGGGAGGGAGCCGGGGGATCGGTTTTCAGGCGGCGAGGCGGTTTCTGGAAGAGGGCGCGCGGGTGCTGATCTGCGCGCGGGGCGAGGAGGGGCTGAGCGCGGCCCGCGAGGAGCTCGAGGACGAATCGGGGGGCGAGGTCGTGTCGATTCAGGCGGATACCTCGCTCGAGGGCGGCGCCGAGAAGATCGTCGAGGCGGCGGTGGACGCTTTCGGCGGGGTGGATATTCTGGTGAACAACGCGGGGGAGATGAGCTCGGGGCGCTTCAAGGTGCTGGCCGACGAGGGGCTCCAGACTCAGCTCGACACCAAGCTCTTCGGTTTTATCCGGATGATCCGCGCGGCGGTGCCCCACATGCGGGAGGGCGGCTGGGGACGCATCGTGAACATGATCGGCGGGGCCGGGAAGGATCCCGACCCCTATATGTTCGGGAGCGGAATGACGAACGCCGCGCTGCTCAACCTGACGAAATCGCTTTCGACCGAGTTCGGCGAGGAGGGGATCAACGTCAACGCCGTCTGCCCGGGCTGGGTGGACACCGACCTCTGGCGGCGGAACGCCGAGGGGCTGGCCGAGGAGGTCGGGGCCGAGAACGAGGAGGAGGCCCGCCGCCGCGCCGCCCGGAAAAACGCGCTGAACCGGTTCGGCAGGCCCGAGGAGCTCGCCGACGCCATCGCTTTTCTGTGCTCCGAGCGCGCGAGCTACATCACCGGGGTATCGCTCAACCTCGACGGCGGCCGTCTTAAGTCTCTTTGGTGAGCACATCGTGAGGAGCGATGTGCTCCGTGTGCAGCGAAGAGCTGCAAGCTCTGTCCATCACAAAGACCCGCGACTTCTGTCGCCATCGCGAGGAGCGATGAGCTCTGTCCCCATCGTGAGGAACGATGGGTTCCGTCTTCCGCGGGGAGCGGCGAACTCTGTCCTTCGCGAGAAGCGATAGTGAGCCTAACGTGAGAGCGTTGGTGAGCCTATCGTAAAGAGCGATAGTGAGCCTATCGCGAGGAGCGATGGGCTCCGTCTGCCGCGAGGAGCGATGGGCTCTGTCCCTCGCGATGGCTCGCGAGTTCACCCAAATATCTACTTTAAAATCAAATAGTTACATGTAATCCGGGGATATCCGCATGATCTCCCCATAATCCCTTGCGGACTTTTGGGGGAATGGGGGAGGATGCCGGGCGTTGTTAATAACGACTATTCTCCCGGTCCGCGCCGCCCGCGGGGCCGGCCTTTTCGAGGAGTAGAATCAGATGGCGGATGCTTGTTGCGGACCCAGCCCCGGTGGCGGAGACGTTAAGGAGGCGATTCGGGAGGTGTACTCGCGGGTGGCCGAGGGGACGGAGAGCTGCTGCGGCGGGGGCGAGATGCTGGTGGGCGTCGAAAGTCTCGTGGCGAGCGGCTACGCCGAGGAGCGTGTGGCGGCCCTTCCGGCCGGGCTGGTCGAGTCGAACGCCGCCTGCGGCAACCCGATCGATATCGCCGGGCTCAAGGAAGGCGAGACAGTTCTCGATCTGGGCTCGGGCGCGGGGCTGGACTGTTTTCTCGCCGCCGGCGAGGTGGGCGGGTCCGGACGGAGCATCGGGCTCGATATGACCGACGCCATGCTCGCCAAGTCCGAGGCGAACCGCGAGAAGATGGGCCTCGGGAACGTCGAATTCCGGAAGGGCGAGATGGAGGCGATGCCGGTCGGGGACGGCGAGGTGGACGCGATAATATCCAACTGTGTGATCAACCTCTCGCCCAACAAGGCGGCGGTTTTCGGGGAATCCCACCGCGTCCTCAAGCCCGGCGGGCGGTTCGTCGTCTCGGACGTCATCAGGGGGGAGGGGTTCGAGGGCGAGGGCTCCACGGAGGAGTGGTGCGCCTGCATCGCGGGGGCGATCAGCGAGGAGGAATATCTCGGCGGCCTGCGCGCGGCGGGCTTCGAGGAGGCCGAGATCGTCAGCCGCACGCCCTATCTCGTCGAAGGGCTCGAAAGTGCCGTCGTCCGGGCGGTGAAGCCCCGGTAAAAACCCCTAGAGCATTTTCCGGGCGGCCTCGGCCGTGGTCATTCCCGTGCGGACGCCCCGGGCCTCGGCCACGGCGTTCATCACCGAAATCACCCCGTCGTTCCAGGTGCTCATGACGTCGCCGATGCGTGCGCTCATGGCGCCGACGGCGGCGGCGGCGATCCCCGCCTCGGCCAGCGGGCCGAACGAGGAAATTCCCGAGTCGTCCTTCCCCATGCCGGCGTCGTTTGCGATCACTCCCTTGAGCTTGAGCGGGATGACGAATTTCGAGAGGGTGGCCCCGCAGTGGGAGGCCTGGACGAATACGTCGTCGGGCCGGGGCTCCTTGATCGAGCGGAGGACGGGAATCCCCCACGAGGCGTAGACGGTTCCACTCGCCGTTTCCTCGAGGGTGTAGATTTCGTTCGAAACGCCGTCCGCTCCCGGATCGGCGGGTTGGCGGATCGGTCCGCCGAGCATGAGACGCGCGGCCTCGGAGACCGGCTGCCCGATCTCGACGCCGAGCTTTCGGGCGTTTTCGTTCGCGTGTCCGACGCTTCCCCCGTAGACCGAGGCGCCGTCGGCAAGGCACGCCGACATGGTCTCGCAGGCGGCGGCGGGCATCTCGAACCGATCGGCAAGGGCGAGGCCGCTGATTCCGGCATCGTCTTTTCCCACCCCGGCGGCGTGAGCGATTCCGGCCTTCGCGCCCACCTTGAGGACCCACGAAAGAGTCGGGCCCGCCGCGTAGGAGCCCGACATGATCACATCGCTGCCCGTGATGCGGTCGTCGAAATAGGTCATCGAATCGGCGAAATATATCCGGCCGCGCTCGTCCTCGTGGGCAACGGTGATGGGATCGGGAGACATGAAAACTCCTTTTTAGGCCGGGGTCCGACTACAGATGTCGAGGGCGGCGGCGAGGTAGACCCGCGCGGCGGTGAGCATGTTCGCGACCGAGATGTGCTCGCCGGCGGCGTGCATCCAGGTCCCGGCGTCTGGGTGGGAGAAGCCTCCCGGCCCGTAGACGGCGCAGGGAATATCGTAGCGGTTGAAGTGGGTGGAGTCGGCGGCGGGCAGGCGGATGACGGGCTCGGCCGCCGCGCCGGTGATCTCCTCGTGGGCGGCTCGCATCGCCCCGATGACGGGCTGGCCTGGGTCGATCAGCGTGGCCGGGTCGTTTACGTAGAACGAAAGTCCGGCCTCGGGCTCGCCGCTTTCCGCGGCGACGTTTTTGAGGAGCGCCCGCAACTCGCGCTTCACCTGGTCCGCCGTCTGCCCCGGCACGGTTCGCACGTCGATGTAAAGACTCGCTTCAAAAGGATTCCTCGAAAGGCGCCAGGTCAGCCCGCCCTTCACGGCGGCGATCGTTACCGAGGGGCGCTCGCCCATGAATTCGTTCCGCTCGCTGTAGCCGGGAGCCCAATCCATCACCGCCGACTGGATACGGTGAATTACCTCGACGGCGTTCCGGTGGCCCGGTTTTTTCCCATAGGCGCTATGGGCCATCGTTCCGGTGGCGGTAATCTTCGCCCAGATGCAGCCCATGTTGGCGTTTGAGACCTGGAGCGAGGTGGGCTCAGCTAATATAGCGCAGTCCGCCGTGACGCCGTGGGTGATGAGGTGACGCGTCCCCGTGCCGTAGCCCGAGAAGGATTCCCCCTGAAACTCCTCGATGGGCGCCTTTTCGATTTCTCCCACCACCCCGGCCAGGGAGATATCGCCGGGAAGAGAGATTCCCTCCTCGGCGATGGCTTCAACCGCCACCAGGGCGCAGGCGAGACCGCTCTTCATGTTGTTGGCGCCGAGTCCCCAGATCCATCCGTCGCGGTAGACGGCTCTTGGCTTGAAGCCCTCTCCGTCGAGGTAGTCCTCGTCGCCGCCATAGGAGGTGTCCATGTGCCCGGTGAAGAGCAAGTTGACTCCCCCGCCCGTGCCGGGGAGGGTGCCCGCGGCGTTGGGCCTGCCTGCGCTGACCTCCTGAAGCTGGGTCCGGAGGCCCGCCCGGCGCAACCGCCCCTCGAGGTAGGTCGCCATCTCGCCCTCGCCCCCTGTGGGGCTCGGGATGTTCACCATTTCCATCAATGTCCGGCGGAGTGGGTCTTCGTAAATATGACGCTCGGCGCGGAGAAAATCGGGGTGGGGCATGATGGGTCTCCGTGGCATGGATTCACTTAAATGATGGGTTGTTGATTACCAAGATAACCGAGGCGGGCCGGTTGTTCAATTCAATTTGTTTGACGGGATTCCCGGCAGTCCCTAAATTCATGGTATGGATTGAAGCGTTCACTCCCTTGGGCGAATTTTTTTAACTTCCGATTTCTGGAGAAGGGGAGGGGTTTCAGATGCCGATCTATGAATTCGAGTGCCGGAAATGCGGCGAAATGGTAATGGTTACTCTCTCTATATCGGAATACGAGAAAAAAAGGCGGAAATGCCCTAAATGCGGTTCGGTGAAGCTGGAGCGCATCATCACCTCGGTTGAGGTGAAAACGTCCCGAAAAAGCTGATATTCTCCGTAAGACCTTTGCAGGGTTTCGTCCCGAACCAGCCCCGAACGGGGAAAGACGGTCTGTGCGCTTTTTTCCAGGAATCATGATTGAAAAGGAATTTCCTTAATGAACAAAATTGTCATTTTTTCGGTGGTCGCCGCGATTGCTGTTGCCGCCGTTTTTTTCCTTGCGCCCAGCCCCACGAAATCCCCCCGGGGCACGGCCGCCGTCACTGGGCCTTCGGTCGCCCTGGCGAAGGGGCGCACCCTCTATCTCCAAAACTGCATGCAGTGCCACGGCAGGGGGGCACAGGGCTCGGACAAGGGACCGCCGCTTGTCCACCGGTATTACGAGCCCAACCACCACGGCGACATCGCCTTCTACCTCGCCGTCGAGCGGGGGGTGGGCCAGCATCACTGGCGATTCGGCGACATGAAACCCCTGCCGAAGGTGAAGCGCGAAGAAGTGACCCACATCATCGGGTATGTTCGCAACCTTCAGCGCAAGGCGGGGGTTTTCTAATGGGCTTGCCGGAGGAGTTTCGAAAACTTCGGGAATTGAGGGAGACGCGCCTTCGCCGAACGGTGGCGCTTTGCGCCCGGGCGCACCCGTTTTACAAAAAACGATTTGAAGAGGAAAAAATCTCCCTCGCCGGCATCCGCACCCTCGACGATCTCGAGAAATTGCCGTTGACTGAAAAGAGCGATTTCATGGCCGACCCCAGGGCTTTCTCGCTCGATCCGGAGCTGGCCGGAGACCTTACGTTCGAGGAGCGCACCCTCTGGAACGTCGCCTATACGACGGGGACCACCAGCGGGCGGCCCTCGCCCTTTTTTAACACCACCCACGATCAGTACCACATTATGATGCAGGCGCGGACCTGTAACGAGACCGAAGGTCTTCGCCCGGACGACTTGATCGCGAATCTTTATCCCCTCTCGTCGATGCCCACTGGGGCTTTTCTCTGTCCGGTGCGATCGGCGGAAATCCTGGGAATCCCGATTGTGAGCGCCCTGACGGGAAGTCCCCACCCGGACTATCCGGTGCGGCGGAATCTCGGCGAAGCCGTCGATGCCGTTGCGGCGGCGGGGGCGACGGTGATCTGGGGGGTGCCGAGCTTCGTTCGGCGTTTCCTGCGCCTCGCCCGGGAGCGGGGAGCGCGGATGGACCGGGCGCGGATGGTGTTGACGACGGGCGAGGCCGTGAGCGCCGCCCTGCGCGAGGAGTACCTGGATCACCTGCGCCACTTCGGAGCGAAGGACCCCCAGGTGCGCTCGCGCTACGCGGCCACCGAAATGCAGGGGGGATTCGTTCAGTGCACGGGGGAGGCCATTCCGCACAACGTGGTCCCAGAGCTTTACTATCTCGAAGTCGTGGACCCCGAAACCGGGCGGCGGCTGCCAGAGGGGGAGGAGGGGAGCGTCGCCCTCACCCACCTCCACCGGCGGGGTACGGTACTTCTGCGCTACCTGATCGGCGATCTCATCGGCCTTCGGCTCGAGGCCTGCCCACACTGCGGCCGTCTCGGGGAGCGAATCGTGAGTTCGCCGCGGCGGACGGGCGATCTGGTAAAGGTCAAGGGGATGCTGATAAACCCCGATCTCGTTTACGAGCTACTCTCGTCCGACCGGGCGATCAGGGAGTTTCAACTCGTCATCCGGAAGAGCGAGGCCTCGGACCCCGATTCGATGGACGAGCTTATCGTCCGGCTCGAGGCGTCCGAGGCCGAACGCGGGCGGCTGTCCAGTGAAGTGCCCGGCCTGGTCAGGGCGGCGGTGATGGTGACTCCCGAGGTGGAATTCGCCCCCGAGGGGGAGATTCACGACCCCATGAAAAACCTCAAGGCGCGCCGGCTCGTCGATCTCAGGAAAAAATAAAACGCCCCGGAGGGCTTCCGGGGCGTTCTTCGCGTTTAGTCTGGAATATCAAACGCCCAGAAAGCGCATCCTCGTCTCTTGATCCTCGAGCAGGTCGGAGCTATTCCCCTCCCAGCGGATGACGCCCTTCTCGATGAGATAGGCCCGGCTGGAGATGCTGAGAGCCATGCGAAAGTTCTGCTCGACAAGAAGGAGGGCGATCCCTTTATTCTGGATTTCGACCAGGACGTTGTGGATGGTTTCGACGTAGGCGGGCATCAGTCCCTCGGTTGGCTCGTCCAGGAGCATAAGCTTGGGCTCTGTCCCCAGCCCCCTCGCCATCGTGAGCATCTGCTGTTCGCCGCCGCTGAGTTGGCTGCCCTTGTTGTTGATCCGCTCCTTGAGCCGGGGGAATAGGCTGAATATCCAGTCGAGGTGAGTGTCGAGATTCTTCGCGCCGTCCACGGGCAGCCGGCTGATCTTGAGATTCTCAAACACGGTCAAATTCGGGAACACCTGGCGGTCTTCGGGAATCAGAGTGATTCCGTTCAGGGAGACGGTGTGTGCCTGCGCCTGGGTGAGATCCACGCCGTTCATCATGATTTTTCCGTTCTGCGGGGTGAGGAGACCCATGATCGTTTTGAGCGTCGTGGTTTTGCCGGCGCCGTTGCGGCCCAGGAATGCCACCGCCTCGCCCTCGCCGATGTTCAGGGAGACGTCGTGTAGGATGTGGCTCAACCCGTAAAACGTGTGGATGTTTTCAATCTCGAGCATTATTCCCTCAGGTAAACTCGCTGAACGTCCTCGTTCGCACGGACTTCCTCGACGGTTCCTTCGGCGAGAAACTCCCCGTTGTGGAGAACGGTGATCTTATCGGATATTCCCATGACGATTTCCATATCGTGCTCGACGAGAATGATAGTGAGCGGATCGGCGAGACTTTGGATGAATTCGGCCGTCTGCTGGGACTCCTCGGGGCTCATCCCGGCTGTGGGTTCGTCGAGCAGGAGCATGTCCGGGTCGGTGGCCAGGGCGATTCCGATCTCGAGGTAACGCTGCTCGCCGTGGGCGAGTGTCCCGGCAAGATCGTTGCGCTTGTCGGCGAGGTTAATGCGCTCGATGATCCGGTCCGCCTTTTCGATCAACTCATTGTGGTCGTTTACTGTCGACCAAAGGTTAAACGTCATCTTTCGCGACTGGGCGGCGATGCGCACATTTTCGAGGACCGGGAGTTTCGGGAATATGTTGGTGATCTGGTAGGTGCGGCCGATCCCTTTGTGGGATCGCTCGAAGGTGGTGAGTTTGGTGACATTCTCGCCCTTGAAGAAAACCTCGCCCTGGGTGGCATCGAGGTCGCCGGCGATCATGTTGAAGAACGTGGTTTTCCCCGCGCCGTTCGGCCCGATGATGGAGCGCAATTCTCCCTTCTCGACGGAGTAGTCCACTTTGTTGACGGCGATCAGCCCGCCAAAATGTTTGCTGAGTTGACGGGTTTCCAAAATAGGCATTTTAGGATTCCTGGGTTTCGGCCGCTTCTTCGGCGGGTTCCCGCTCGGCCTCGATATTTTTCATATGGAGCTTGGCCCGGTATTCGACTGTCCAGTTCCGGATGGTGCCGAGAATGCCGTTGGGCAGGAACAAGACGATCAGGATGAAGATGCCGCCAACCCATGCCTCCCAGTACTGAAAGATGGCGAGGTACTTGACGAACTCGGTGCTCATGAGCTGGCGGAGGTACCAGTAGATGAACGAACCCACTACCGGACCGAGAAACACGCCCGCCCCGCCGAAAAGGGTGATGATGACGATCTGGCCCGAAGTCTGGAAGTGAATATTTTCGATAGGCACCGTCTCCCCGTAGATGACCGCCATCGCGCCGGCGAGGCCCGCGAAAGTCCCGCTCAGCGTGAAGGCAACGAGCCGGATCTTGGCTGTGTCGTAGCCGCAGTTTCGTGCGCGGTTCTCGTTTTCGCGAACCGCACGCAGGACCTGGCCGAATGGCGAGCGGAGAATTTGCCAAACGATAGCGGCGGTCAGCGCCGTCATGGAGAATATGAAGTAGTAGGTCACGTTGGCGTTCATGATGCCTACGCGAAGACTCAGCGTGCCGAGTCGCATGTTCTCCAACCCGCCGAGGCCGTCCGTTCCGCCAGTGATGTCGTCGAACGTCTGGGCCGCGTAGTAAAAGACCATGCTCAGCGCGAGGGTGACCATGGCGAAATAGACACCCCGCTTCGAGCTGGCTACCAGTCCTATCAGGTAGGCGAACAGGGCGGAGACCAATACGGCCGAGATGATCGAAATCTCTAGCGGAGCGATGGCGAATGTTTCGGTAATCCAAGAGGGAACGGGAGTGTCTTTTTTAAACCAGGCGTGCATCAGACCCAGCACGTAGCCGCCAAGGCCGAAGTAGGCACTGTGGCCCAAGGATAGCATACCGGTGTTCCCGAGAAGGATGTTGAACGCCAAACCGAAGAGCGAATAGATGAGAATCTGAATCATCAGCGGGGTGCTGGGCACGAACCCGCGAATTAACAAGAGAGTCGGGGTGAGCCATTCCGCGAAGTCCTCGGACCAGAAGATGAGGTCATTTAGCCCCTGAAAGAGGAACGGGTAGATCGCGAGGAAGGCTCCCAGTATGAGTATTCCGTAGTTATCGAAAATTTCGAAAAACCAGGCCCAGAAATCCTTTGACGCGAAATTTCGGTTGCTTTGCTCCGTTGCCACGCTAAAAAACCTTTCTTACGCTCTAATCGAATGCGCCTTCTTGTCCGAATAGGCCCCTGGGGCGGAGTATCAATATGAGCGACATCAAGACGAAAAAGAGGATGTCCGAGGCTTTTTCCCAGAAATCGGGCCCAATCATGGTGCCCGTGAGATTATTGATAACGAACGAGGTTCTTCCGATGAGCGGTGTGAGCGCCCAGAGTTGGCCGATGATGAGCCCGCCGATAACCGGGCCGATAAAACTGCCCATGCCCCCGACCACGACCACGATGAACGTCTGAATCAGGATATCGTCGCCCATCGTCGGGTCCACGGCGAACAGCGGGGAGATCATGACGCCCGCGATCCCGGCCAGCGCGATTCCGAGGCCGAACGTTTGCCGCCATACCTTCGAGACGTTAATGCCCAGCACCTGGACCATGATGTTGTTGCTCGTTCCGGCGCGAATCACCATGCCGAGGTTTGTCCTGAAAAGGAGGAACCAGATCATGACGACGAGGAGCGCCGCGACGAGGACGACGAAAGTCCGGTAGGCCGATACGTCGAGGGTTCCGATTTTGAGGATCGACCACTGGAACATGGAGGGAATGTTGAACGACTTGCCGGGTCGGCCCCAAATCATACGGACGAAATCGGGAAGAAAAATCGAGAGGCCGAAGGTAATGAGAACCCCGCGGAAACGCTCGTTTTCGGTGTTGTAAATCCGGCTGATGACCACTTTCTCGAAAACCATCCCGATGCCGAACATGATCGCCGGCACGGAGGAGAGGGCGAAGATGAACGCGGCGTTTTCGCCGAGGATCGGGGCGACAACAAGAGAGATGATGGTATAACCGACATAGGAGCCGAGCATATAGAAAACGCCATGACCAAAATTAATGATCCCCATGAGGCCGAAAATGATGGAAAGGCCCAGGGCGAGGAGCACGTAAAAGCTCCCCTGCACCAGCCCGAGGAACAGGTGCTGGAAAAATTCGGCTAACTCTATGCCGCCACCCGCGTCCAAGTTGCAGTCCTCCTCAATCCGTTTTCGAGTGAGATACAGAAAGGACCAGGGCGGCCGGCCCTCCGGCCACCCTGGTCCTTTTTTCGCTAAACTAAATAGCTAGGTTGCGCTTTAGGTGCGCGTGCTCGCCGCGCCCTTGATGCCCTTGGCGGCGCAAGAAAGCGTGTTCTGCTCGCCCGAAGACTCCGATACGATCTTCAGGTGATCGAATTGTCCTTTCATCTGGGCTTTCGACTGGCCTTTCAGGAAGAACACCTGCTGGATGCAAATGTGGTCGCAGGGGCGGATCGTGTTCTTGCCCTTGCTGTACTGGAAGGTGCGTCCTTCGAGAGCCCTGGCGAGCTTGAAGTGGTCCTTCGGCTTGTAAAGCTTGGTCTCCTTGGCCGTGTCGAGGATGACTCGGGTCAGGTCGTGCGCCAGGGCGCCGTATCCTGAAGGCACACGGCCGCGCCGCTTGAGGAACTTGTTGTAGAGGGTCTTGGCGCCCGGGTATTTGTCCTTGAGGCTCCAGTGCCACATGGCGCCGGCGAGGATGCCTTCATAGGAGCCGGGGCCGGCTGCCTCGGGAATCGTGACCTCGGTGTTGCCGATGATGATCTGCACTTTTTTGTGAAGCCCGGCCTCGATAGCCTGCTTCACGAACGCGACCTGGCGCTTGCCCCAGTTGAGCACGTAGAGAATGTCGGGGTTGGCCTTGAGGATTTTCGGGAAGTTCGCAGAGTAATCCATCGCCGTCGGGAAAGGAACCCACGAGGCGTGCTTGTTAGCGTCGAAGGTGGCGCCGTATTTCTTCGAGAGGTCTATCATCGCCGGAATGAACATCTTGGGCCAGATATAGTCGTCGCCCAGGAAGTACCATTTTTTGCCCAGCTTGTTGTCGTTGATATAGGTCGCGGCGCTCGCGGCCAACTGATAGGGCGATGTGTTCGCGGTGAAGAACAAGGGCGACATCTTTTTCCAGTTCGATGGTGTCGAGATGATGTGCTGCGGGTAGTTGGCGTAAATGATCTTGCGCTTTTTCGAGAATCCGTTGAGCCGCATTTCCTCGGGGCCGACCATTGAGCCGGCGAGGAAGTCCACGCGGTGGTTGTCGAGGAGATCGAGCGCGTGGGTGGTCACCTGGTCCCATTTAAACTGATCGTCACGGAAAAGTAGTTTGACCTCGCGGCCGTCGATGCCGCCGGCTTTGTTGATATCCTCGATGGCGATCCGGACGCCTTCGAGCTGATCGAAAGCCTCGGTGGCGTACGGGCCAGTCGTCGGATGGATGGAACCCCATTTGATCGGCCTGGCGCCAAGACCCTCCTTCAGAAACGGCGGGGCGGCCTGAGCGGCCACGACGCCGCCGACAAGGCTTGCGCCTTTCAGGAATGTTCTGCGGTTTATTCGACTCATTTCGGTCTCCCTCCTATTTTCCTGTTGCCTTGAGTTGACTCTTCAACCTGGCACGAGAGGGACATCCAATATTCCGGATGAAAATTCTCTCTTGATGGGGTGAAGAAACGGCCGGAAAAGCGATTATTCGCTTTAACTGGCGATGAAATAAGTAATTTGAATGAGCAAATACTAGATAGCATACTTGGCTCTGTCAAGAAGATTAATATCCCCGAACACACGAGAACCTTTTGTTTTCAGGGTTTTCCGACAAATTAGTCACTTATGCATAAGGTGGAACAACCGGGAGGGGAAAAAAGTTCTTTTAAATGGAAGATTTTTCATTTTATTTTGAAATTGATGGATGGAATGACTCTCCATGGAGTTTAATTTTTAGAGCGCTAGCTGGGATTTCTCCAAATTTGTTTTATGCTTGAATTATCAATTGCCCAAATTTGGTGGGGCCAGGGTCGGCCCGAGGCCGATTAAAAAAAGAAAGTTGACGCAGGGCTGACCTCGCCCGGCCCGGGAGCGGAATCCTGTTATATTCCGGGGAAAATGTCAGGCTTGTTCCATGAAATCACCTTTATTTATAGGAGAGTTAGGGATGTTCGATAGGAGAGTTAGGGATGTTCGATAAGATCCACCATCTCGGAGTGGTAACCGACAATTTGGAGCGGACAAAGAAACTATGACGTGCCCCCCTCACGTCGGTCCATGCTGAAGCAGCGGATTTTCGATACTCTTTCGGTATGAACCGCCCAACTTGGGGGGATATTCCATGTCCAGGAAGCGCCACACACCAGAGCAGATCATCGGCAAGCTGAGGGAG